>JBDSML010000176.1:0-7719 GCA_039915865.1 Gemmatimonadaceae bacterium
GTCGCAAAGCCCGAAAGATCGTTCTTCACCGCGTCGAGAAACTGCAGCGTCGTCCGGTCCGCGACGAGCACCGGGTGAATGCCGGGATTGAGGTGGTCGACGAAGTAGAACTCGTCCGTCCACTCGAACTCCGCGGGGACGTCCTTCGTCGCCACGTGCGACGAGTCGACGACGCGCACCGTGAACTTCTGAAGCTTTGGGTGTACGAGGAATTTGCCACCCAAGACAGACCAGAAGTACGGCCAGTCGCGCTGCGAACCCGATGCGGAATGAATGCCGACAAAGCCGCCGCCGGACTGGATGTAGCGCTTGAAGGCGTCGCGCTGCGCGTCCGTGGCGAATGCTTCGTTGTTGCTGTTGGAGAACACGAGCGCGGCGTACTGCCGCAGGTTCGCGTCAGTGAAGCTCGTCGGATCCTCCGATACGTCGACGCCGAAGCCCTTTTGGGCGCCGATCTTCCTGATGGCTTCCACACTGGCGGCGATGTTCTGGTGGACGTAGCCCTTGCCGTCGGGCGTGTAGTTTCGCGTGTAGACGAGGATCTTCTTCTGCGCACTCGCCATGGGTGCGGCCAGCGACTGAACGGTCAGTGCGGCGAACACGCACGCGATGACGCGTATGAAAAGGCGTGAATTCGCCGCCATTGCTGCTCTCATGGTGCTCCCTTCTGAATTGTGAAATGCCCGAGGGATGGTCTGCATTCTATCTATACACTTCAGAAAACTCAAAAGAATACCGAAAGGCTCAACAGACTACAGAAAAAGCTCAACAGACTATAGAAGGCTCGACAGACCACAGAAAAGCTCAACTGCGCATCGCAGAAGCACGCAGGCTGCGCCAGTGCTGATTTACGCTGTCACTGCGTCATCTGCGCTCGCGAAGCCTGCGCCCGCGCGCGCAGCGCGCACAGCGATGCGTCGTCTGGGGTTCCCGTGCGTCACCCGTAATCGGCCATGATCGGCACGATACCATGTTTACACTCGCTATCGCTCGTGCGGGATGACAGCCAAGCCTGCGCGCGCCGTTGCAGGATCAGGTCGATTGATTCGCGCGACCTTGTCGAGCCACCGCATTGCTGAGCGGTCGAGGTTGCTTACCTCAGAAACGTTCCCGGGGCGTCGCGTCACTCGTCGTCTGAGTGAGAAGTCAGCGCTCCATCCCTTTTAGACGTACTACAACCCAAAAGGCCGCAGCGGCTGTCCAAACACAGTCGTCGCGGCCTACTGTCTAATGCCCGCTTGCCTTCGACGACCCAGCAAGCATCCGCGCTTGCCGGCATCGAATAGAGCACCTTCATAAAGCACATGCGCACCTGTCTGGTCGTCTCGGTATCAGCCATCCTCCTCTCGCTTGCCGCGCACGCAGCTGCGGCACAAGCACCCGTCTCACCCAACCGCGCGCTGGCTTCCGGACCCGGAGAGATCCGCGGACGGCTTGTCGATTCGGCGAGCCACCAGCCTGTCGGCAGCGGCTCCATCACCGTGCGTCGCGCCGGAGACACGACCTTTGCCGGCGGCACGCTGCCCAAGGCCGACGGCACCTTTCGCGTCGACGGCCTCGCGCCCGGACGCTACACGGTGCGCATACGCGTGCTCGGCTTCGCACAACTCACGAAGAACGACGTCGTCATCACGGTCGCCGACCCCTCCGTCGACGTCGGCACCCTGACGCTTCTCGCCGTCGCGGCGAAGCTCGCGGGACAGGAGGTCACCGCCGAGCGTGAGGAGCAGGTGCTTTCGCCCGATCGGAACACGTACAGTACGAAGAACATGACCGCCGCGAGTGGCGGCACGGCGATCGACGTCCTGCGCAACATTCCGCTCGTCGAAGTGGATGGTACGAACAAGGTGAGCCTGCGCGGCAACGGCAACGTCGTCGTCCAGATCAACGGCCGCTCGACGCCGCTCAAGGGCGAGCAGCTCGGCACCTTCCTCGCGCAACTTCCGGCGAACGTCGTGAAGAACGTCGAAGTCGCGACGAACCCTTCGGCGAAGGATGATCCCGAAGGCACCGCCGGCATCATCAACATCATCCTGAACCAGGAAGCCGAGCTCGGATTGAGCGGCGGCGTGAACGCGGGAACGTCGTCCACCGGCCAGGTAAACCTGTCCGGCAACGTCGGCAAGCAGCAGGGCAAGTTCACCGGGTTCGTGCAAGGCAGCATGTATCGCGACAACCGCAACATGTCGGGCACCATCTCGCGCGAGAACCTGGTGATTCCGGTGCCGGTGTTCGTCGAGACCAGCATGAATGGCAAGCAGCATCCGATGTCCGGCGGCGGCACGATCCGCACCGAGTATCGCCTGAACACGACCGACGCGTTCACGTTCGATTCGTATTTCTATGGCGGGCGGTTCGGTGGGAACAACTCGTTCAGCTACACCGATCTCGACGTGTCGCGCAACGTGATCGGCTCGTTCAACCAGTTCAACGAGCAGCTCTCGCGGAACCTGTCGCAGGACTATGACTTCGCGTTCCGTCGTCAGGGCAAGCCGACCGAGCCGCAATTGACGGCTGATCTCGAATACGCCGACAATCACAACACGAATAACTCCGACCTCTCGGGTAATCTCATCAAGGCGGACGGCTCGACCCCGCCCTCGATTCCCACGGAGCACGATCGCAACATCGGCCGCTACAAGTACGGCAATCTCAAGCTCGACTACACGAAGCCCTTCAACGCGAACACGAAGCTCGAGACGGGCTTCAAGGGCACGTGGCGCAGCACCACCAACGACTTCACGGCAGCGTACCTGAACGCGACGTCCGGCGTGTTCGAGCCGTCTCCGTCGCGCACGAGCGGCTTCGACTACCACGAGAATATCGCCGGCGGCTACGCGCTCTATTCGCAGCGGGTGCAGAAGGTCCAGCTGCAGGGCGGACTTCGCCTCGAGACAGCGAACACGCATTTCGTGCTGCCGAGCACGACGCAGCGCTACGACAAGGATTACAAGACGGCGTATCCGAGCGCGATCGTCTCGTACAATTTCTCCGAGATGCGGCAGGCGAAGGTCAGCTTCTCGCGCCGAGTGAGCCGTCCGGATCCGGGTCAACTGAGTCCGATCGAGTATCGTCAGGACACGCGCAATGTGTTCCGCGGCAACCCGAACCTCGACGCCCAGTACACGAACTCGTACGAGCTCGCGCTGCAGGATGCGCATACGTGGGGCTCGATCCAGCTCAACCCGTACATCCGCATCACGGATCATGCGGTGCGCAACATCCAGTTCGTCGACACCAGTGGCATCTCCGTGAGCACCTTCGCCAATGTCGCGAACACGCGGACGATCGGCTCCGACCTCAACCTGAACTTCCGCAAGGGTCCGCTCCAGCTGTTCGGCGGCGGCAGCGCGTACCAGTACAAGAGCGACGCGTCGAACCTCTCCGGCAACCTGTCGGCGCAGGACATCGTGTGGTCGTTGCGCGCGAACGGGACGTGGAAGTTCTCGGCGCTGACGGACATGCAGGCGTTCGCGAACTATCGTGCGCCGTTCAAGACGGAGGGCGGTTCGCAGCTCGCGTCGGTGAACATGAACCTGGGCTTCCGCTACAAGGTGTGGGGCGACCAGGGCAATATCTCACTGCGCCTGTCGGATCCGTTCAAGCTGTCGAAGTTCGGCTACCGGACGGCGAATGGCTCGGTGGTGGAGTACAGCGAGCGCTACTTCGGACAGCGGGCGATCTTCCTCTCGGTGTCGCGCAACTTCGGGCAGGCGCTCAAGCTGCGTCCGAAGTCGGATCCGGACGTGCCGCAGGCTGGTCCGCCGTCGCCCTAGGTAGGCGCGAGTCTAATCGCCAAACGCGAACGCCGACCACGTGGTCGGCGTTCTGCATTTCGTTCAGTTCATTCACATCGCTCCTTGCTCTGCGATCTGCTCATCGGACACTGCATTTGCCCTTTAGAAGTGACGCGTGTCGGTCACTGAATCACCGCGATCACATCGATCATCGAACAATCAAACGTCGTGCACTGTCGGCGGACCGGTCAAATGGCCCTAAGCACGACAAATAGTCCGGTGATCTTCGCCGTTGCTGATCACTCTAAACATCTGGTACACTGATGTACCGCTGTAGCATCGATGTGAGGTCTTGCGCCCCGCAAGATAGCTGTTACGCGTCGTAACGCGATTCGTCGCGGTCCTTGCCCCGACACCTCCAGCGCTACCCGACAATCACGCCGTCATGCTCACGCGCATAATCTGCCCGTGTACGGCGGCTTACCAACACCTGACATTCCGATGCCGGCATGACTCCGAAATCCCAACTTCAGCGGCAAAGCGCATGCGCGTCGCACTCTCGACAGTGGATTCTCAACCGACGCAGACCGGCCATGCTGCGCGTGCTCCATTTCGCGGCGATCATTCTGGTTGCCTGCAATGACAATTTGGGGCAGCCATCCCGCATCGTCGCTCCTAACGACTCGCGACACTCGGCAGCCGACGCGAGCGAGATGGGACCACCCGATGGCTCCAAGACCGCGCAGTTAGGCGAGAAAGTAGTGCTTGGCTACTATCCGCAGCGTACAAAAGTAGTGGCGACGATCAGCGGCGTCGACGATCGAGGACGGTATTATTACGTCGACCGCCACACTCGAGGGGGCGCTGAGTGGAGCCGGCGGCGAGATATCGCTGTCCAGCGACCTTGCGGGCCTCAGTTCCGGACATACGGTTGCCGCCACCATCACCGACACGATTGACGTTCAAGGGGATGTCATTCTCGGACAACGCGGACAAACGATCTTTGTTGGAGATGATGGCCGCCCCTGGACAATGACCGGCTCCGCGACGGGCAGTGTGAAGCGCGTGCCCGCCACGCTCGGCATCGGGGTGCAGTATCGCGACGCTTATACCACGGACTCGACGTGGGAGATCGCCGGCTACTCCATACGCTTGATGGCCCGATCGGTTGGAGGCCAAACCCTTGCGGCGCGGATCCCACTTCGTGGATGTTTGTGCCTGACGATGGCTCGCCGGCGACGCCGGCATGTGAGGCTGTGACACGGACGTGGTGCGATGTGATTCCTATGGCGTCCGGAAAAGTGAAAATGACGGGGTACGCCAACAGTGGGCCGCCAGTTCCGGCGACCATCCACATTATTGTCCCGACGCCGACGATCGCGCTGACTCTCAGCCGGGACTCAGTCGCGGCTGGTGATACCATCTTCGTGACGACAGAAATCACAGATGTCCGCGAGTCGTCGCGCATCGAAGGCTATGCCTATGACGCGTCCGGAGCGACGGGGACCTGTTTGACGACGTCTGTGCCAGCGCCACGCACTTGCTACATCATCCCCACTCGGTCTGGCACACTGACGGTGCGCGGCACGCTTGATGAAAGTTGAAGACGTCGAAACCGAAGGCGATTAAGGTGAGCGAATGTCCTCTATTTGCCGATCCAACGAAGACCGACCCCCTGTTTAGCGACGCGCACGTGCAGTCGTTGATGCGCGACCTAGCTGACGCAACGGGGTGGGACAGGCCATTGGGCGAGCAGGCCGAGGTTGGAGCGTATCTGGTGGGCAAGAATGGAGTTGTTACGATGAAGCGTTGGCCTCCACGAGCAGAGCTACCGCCCAATCCATGCTCATCTCTGACAGGCAGCCTTTTCCGGAACGAGCTGACAAGTCAAGGGCATATTATCTTAGCGCAGATCCACACGCATCCAAATGCTGCGGCCTCGGAGAGAGATCCCGGCAACTGTTACTACTTCGACGGTAGCTTGAAGCGCGTTCAGCCGGCGAACGGTATCCTGAGGCTCGATCCTAAGCCTTCGGATGCGGATGTTGACCCTTGGATCCCTTCGAGTACTCATCCGACGTATCCAGGCTATGTGCTGGGTCCGAAGGCGCTGTACCGGTGGGAGAACACAGGCGCCGGACTGAAAGAGAGTGATGTCCCTATCAACTCCTGCGTAGGCGGCCAAACATCAAAACCAATCCCATGATCATGCGCACACTCTTTCTGGCCCTATTTCTCCTCGGCACGAGCGCGCACGCACAGCAGCGCCGAGCTCCGCAGTGTGGACCGGACCGTGACGAGTCGCGAGCTGTTCGTCAGGTTTTTTCAGTTCTGACGGACGACTACTGGGCGACTGAACGTGCAAAAGCACAAATGACGCTCACTACGGCATCTGCCCCTCGAGGTGTGTTGAACGACAATGACACCTGTGTGCATCTTCGAAAGGCCCTCGAGCAGGTGGTCGGCAAGGGCAGTGACGAACTTGGCGATAGGCATGAACTCAGCTTTTATTTTGTGGGCGACTACTACGCGGTGTTCTCGCGTGTTAAACCGGATCCGACGAGCGAGCTGCAAGTCAACCAGCACCTTCCTATGCGCATTTTTACTCGGGAGAAGAAGCCTCGTCTGGTCATGACCGTGTACATGTAGGTTCGCGGGCCAACCACTGTCCTTTCGTCAAAGGCGAACGCCGACTGCGTGGGTCGGCGTTCTGCGTTTCGAGTTGTTGGCCCATCTAGCAACTAGTGCTGCAGGCCGTTTCGGTGTCCTCCTAACGGGAGAAGGGCGTGTGAGTGTAACGTTACCGCATGCGACCGACCCAACCGATTGCTCCCGCTTTGGACGGAACCGCGCGTGTTCACGCCGCGCGGGTCAGGCTGTTCGTTCTTGGCATTGTATGCCTCGCCTCCACGTCGACGGCGGCCGTCGCCCAGACGTTGACAATCTCGAAGCGCGCGAACCACATCGCCGACTCGCTGCTGGCGCTGATGACGGTCGACGAAAAGCTCGGCCAGCTCACGCAGCTCCCTGCGGGATCCGATCAGACCGGCCCCACCGTCGACGCCGGCGGCCTGGCGCAGGTGCGCGCGGGAAAGCTCGGCGCCTTCCTCAACCTCTGGGGCGCCGATGTCACGCGACGGTTCCAGCGCGTCGCCGTCCAAGAGTCGCGACTCCACATCCCGCTCCTCCTTGGCTACGACGTCATTCACGGGATGCGCACGATCTTCCCCGTGCCGCTCGCGATGGCGGCGACGTTCGACTCCGCCGCCGCAGCGCGCGCTGCTCGCGTCGCCGCCGTCGAGGCGACGGCGATGGGCGTGCACTGGACCTTCGCGCCGATGGTGGACATCGCGCGCGACGCACGCTGGGGACGCATTGTCGAAGGCGCGGGCGAGGATCCATACCTCGGTTCCGTCATGGCCGCCGCTCAGGTGCGGGGCTTCCAGGGCGACAACCTCGCGTCGCCCACCTCGCTGCTGGCGACGGTCAAGCACTTCGCCGCGTACGGCGCGGCCGAAGCGGGCCGCGACTACAATTCCGTGAGCATGGGCGACCGCCAGCTGTGGGACGTGTATCTCCCGCCCTTCCTGGCGGCCGCGCGTGCGGGCGCTGGTTCGTTCATGGCCTCGTTCAACGAGATCAACGGCACGCCAGCCCACGCCAACGACGTGCTGCTCACCGACGTCCTCCGTCGTCAGTGGAGCTTCCGCGGTATGGTGGTGAGCGACTGGACGGGTGTGCTGGAATTGATGGCGCACGGCATCGCTGCCGATAGCGTCACCGCGGCTCGGCGCGCGTTGCACGCTGGTGTCGACATGGAGATGTCGAGCACACTGTATCGCAGCACGCTTGCCGCCGAAGTGAAGGCCGGCCGTTTTCCGCGCGCCATCCTCGACACCGCTGTGCATCGCGTGTTGCGTGTGAAGGCGGCGTTGGGGCTGTTCGACGACCCCTATCGCGGCGCCAGCGTCGATCGCGAGCG
>JBDSML010000020.1:0-66454 GCA_039915865.1 Gemmatimonadaceae bacterium
TGCGAGGCCGAGTGCGCACAACGCAAAGTTCCTGGTCTTCATCCTTGTCCTCCGTCGCCTTCGCCCAATGTTCTCGTTCCCCGCGGGCGAGGTTGCGGGTGCGACGAGGGTCGTCGCAGTTCTGCCGAACTCGGGGAATGGCAGACCGCGTGCCGTGGCGACGTTTTTTGACGAGAAATCTTGAAAAAAAAGCATGCCGTGGCGCCGAAAAAACATCAGTTCTGCCCGCCAGAATGAACCCACGAGAGGCTTTCCAAGCGTTTCACACCACAATATCGACCACACCCTGCAGCCGAAATTGACCATTCCCCATCCCG
This sequence comes from Gemmatimonadaceae bacterium, assembly GCA_039915865.1. Lineage (GTDB taxonomy): Bacteria > Gemmatimonadota > Gemmatimonadetes > Gemmatimonadales > Gemmatimonadaceae > AG11. The sequence continues at coordinate 318 of JBDSML010000020.1, forward strand.
TGCTCGTCCCGAGCGCCGTCGACGCGCTTGCGCTATTCGAACGCATTCCGTCACCAGTGGCCTCGACGTAATTTCGTGGACGCGCCTCCAATGAGAGATCGATCCGGGCGTGACGTGTACCGGAACTGACGCCCGGACCGTCCTCCCGCGGTTATCTTGAAAACTTCCGCCGCCCCAGCCAACCGCTTAAAGCCATGTCCAAGAATCGCCTCAACGAGCTCCACGACGCGGGTCAGTCCATCTGGCTCGACTTCATCGACCGCAAGATTCTCCGCAACGGCGACCTGGAGCGGCGCATCAATGAGGACGCCCTCACGGGCATGACGTCGAACCCGACGATCTTCGAGAAGGCGCTGGCTGAGGGTGAGCTCTACGACGAGCAGATCCGCGGCGCGAAGGAAGACGCGACCGCGCTCGACTTGTTCGAGCTGGTCGAGACGAGCGACGTGCGTGATGCGTGCGACAAGTTCAAGGGCATCTACGATTCGACCAATGGTGGCGACGGTTACGTCTCCATCGAAGTCTCTCCGGGCGCGGCCAACAACTCGAAGGAGACGGTCGCCGAGGCCGAGCGTCTCTGGGCGATGGTCGATCGCCCGAACGTGATGATCAAGGTGCCGGGCACGGAGGAGGGTGCCATCGCCGTCCGCACGCTCATCGGCGCGGGACTCAACGTCAACATCACGCTGCTCTTCGCCATCGCCGCGCATCGGCGCGTCATCCAGGCGTATATCGCCGGACTCGAAGATCGCGTCAAGGCCGGCAAGCCGGTGGATCACATCGCGTCCGTCGCATCGTTCTTCGTCAGCCGAGTGGACACCGAGATCGACAAGCGACTCGACGCCCTCGCAGCCAAGGCGAGCGGCGTCGAGCAGAAGACGATCCTCGATCTCAGGGGGAAGGCGGCGATTGCGAACGCGCAGCTCGCGTACAAGCTCTTTCTCGAGGAGTTCGCGTCGGCGCGCTGGGCACCACTCGCCGCCGCTGGTGCGCGGTTGCAGCGTCCGCTGTGGGCCAGCACGAGCTCGAAGAATCCCGCCTACCGCGACGTGATGTATGTCGAGCAGCTCATCGGTCCGGACACGGTGAACACGATGCCACCGGCGACGATCGAGGCCTACCGCGATCACGGCGAGACGAAGCGCGCGGTCGACGCGGACTTCGCGGCCGCCGAGGGCGTCATGAGTGCACTCGCCGCCGTCGGCATCGACATGACCGACGTGACGAACAAGCTGCTGTCCGAAGGACTCGCCAGCTTCCAGAAGAGCTTCGAGTCACTGACGGCTGGACTGGAGAAGAAGCGCGAAGCGCTTCATGCCTGACCGCCGAACCCCATACGGCCCTTAATGCCCTTCCCTCGCACGAAAATTGTCTGCACGCTCGGCCCCTCGTCCAATAATCGTGAGACGCTGCGCGCGCTCATGGAGGCCGGTCTCAGCGTCGCCCGCCTGAACTTCTCGCACGGCACGCACGAGCAGCACGCGCAGACGGTCGCGCTCGTGCGAGCCACGGCGCAAGAGCTCGGGCGCCCCGTCGCCATCATGGGCGATCTTCAGGGTCCGCGCATCCGCATCGGCGACCTCGCGGCGCCGCGCCGCGTCGAAGATGGCGAGGACGTGACGCTCGTCGCCGGCGAAGATGCCAAGCCCGATCAGTTCCCAACGACGTACGAAGATCTCTGCAATGATCTCAAGGTCGGCGACCGCATTCTCGTCGACGATGGGTTGATCGAGCTCGTGGCGCTCGAGGTGGGGACACACACCGTGAAGGCGCGCGTGCTGCACGGAGGCCTCATCAAGAGCCACAAGGGCATGAACCTTCCCGGCGTGGCCGTGAGCGCCCCGTCGATTACCGACAAGGACTGGGCGGACGTAGCGTTCGCCGTCCAGCATGGGCTCGAGTACCTCGCGCTCAGTTTCGTGCGGCGTGCGCAGGACATCGCCGAGCTGCGCGAGAAGATCCCGAAGCAGATGCTCGTCGTCGCCAAGATCGAGAAGGACTCGGCGCTCGAGAACATCGAGAGCATCGTGCGTGCGTCCGACGCCGTCATGGTCGCCCGCGGTGACCTCGGCGTGGAGCTTCCGTTCGAGGAAGTGCCGATCGCCCAGAAAAAGATCATCTCGCTGTGCAACAAGCTGGGTCGCCCGGTCATCACGGCGACGCAGATGCTCGAGTCGATGATCACCAATCCGCGCCCGACGCGCGCCGAGGCGAGCGACGTCGCGAACGCGATCTTCGACGGGACGGATGCGGTGATGCTCTCGGCCGAGACGGCGGCGGGGCAGTATCCGCGGCTCGCGGTGGAGGCGATGACGCGCATCATCATGGAGATCGAGAAGCATCCGCGTGTCGTCCGCACCGATGAGCGCCGGTCGACGGCCGATGCGCCCGTGTCGACGGAGCAGGCGATCGCGGCGGCGGCGACGTCGGCCGTCCGCAGCCTCGGTGCGCCGGCGTTGATCGTCTTTACGAAGAGTGGATTCTCCGCGCGCATCGTCGCGTCGTATCGCCCTAACGTGCCAATTCTCGTGCTCACCGATCAGGCGCGCACGTATCGTCAGCTCGCGTTGGTATGGGGAGTCATTCCCTGTCAGGTCGAGCACTGCGAGACCTACACCGACATGGTGAAGCTCGCGCTCTCCGCGGTGCGTGAGCAGGGGCTGGCCAAGCAGGGCGATCGTGTCGTGGTCACGGCCGGTGTGCCCTTCGATGTTCCGGGAACGACCAACTTGATGAAAGTCGAGACGGCATGAGCGCTGCCAGCGTGTGAAGCTCACTTTCCTCGGCACCGGCACCAGCTTCGGCGTCCCGCAGCTTGGCTGTGGCTGCGCGGTCTGCCACTCGCGCGACCCGCGAGACCGTCGCACTCGCGTCGGTGCAGCGGTAGAGACGGATAGCGGCGGCGTGATCCTCATCGACACGCCGCCCGAACTGCGGCTGCAATTGATCCAGGCAGAAGTGGACCACGCGGACGCCGTGCTCTTCACGCATGATCACGCCGACCACACGCACGGTATCGACGACCTGCGCGCGATCACGGCGCGTCGCGACATCCACCTGCCGATGTACGGCTCGGCGCAGACGCTCACGTCCATCGCGCAGAAGTTCAACTACATCTTCGACGACAGCATCAAGGCGCTCCCCGGAACGTCGAAGCCGCAGGGGCGAGCGATCGAGATGCGGCCCGGCGAGACGGTGCACATCGCCGGCGTGGACGTCACCGCTGTTCCCGTCCCGCACGGGCCCATCACGGTATTCGCCTATCGCATCGGGCCGCTCGCCTACGTCACCGACGCCAAGTCGGTGCCCGACGAGGCGATCGCGAACTTGAAGGGCGCTCGAGTGCTCGTCATCAATGCGCTGTTTCGCACGCAGCATCCGTCGCATCTCAGTCTCGCCGAGGCGCTCGACGTGGCGAAGCATGTCGGCGCGGAGCGCACGTATCTCACGCACCTCACGCACGACAATTTCCACGCAGACCTCGAGGCGGAGCTCCCACCCGGCGTCTCGCCCGCGTTCGACGGGCTGGCGATCACCGTCTAATCGCCACCATGACGATTCGACTCGACTGCACCGACATGACCGAGCGGGCGCGACAGGAATGGAATCTGCTTCCCACGGCTGACCCGCCGTATGTCACCTGAAGCCTTGCTAGTGCTTTTGTAGCATGTTAGTTGTCGTCCCGAGCGCCGGCGAGGGACCTGCTCTTTCAGAACTTAGTGAGGTTTCGCATGCACGATGTCGACGCCCTGAATGTCCTCTTCGGCGACGCGGTCACCGTCGCGGACGACCGAGTCACTGTCTCCAACGCAGCAGTGCTCGGGTCGGAAAAAATGGACGAACTGGTGAGGACCGCCGTCTTCGGCGACGGCACCGGGAAGGAATACGCGCGCTGGCTGCTCTGGGAGATCGGCCAGGCGGTGGGCGTGCAGCCGTCGTCCATCCACGACCTGTACCTGGCACGGGGCCGCGGCGAGGTCCACGGCTTTACCGTGCCGGCCATCAACGTCCGCATGGCGACATACGATACCGCGCGTTCGATCTTCCGCACGGCGATTCGCATGAAGGCAGGCGCGTTCATCCTCGAGATTGCGCGCTCCGAGATCGCCTACACGGAGCAGCGTCCCGCCGAGTATGTGTCGGTGATCCTCGGCGCCGCGCTGCGCGAGGGCTTCCGTGGCCCGCTGTTCATCCAGGGCGATCACTTCCAGGTCAACCACAAGAAGTACGCGGTGAACCCCGGTCCGGAGGTCGAGGGCGTGAAGGCGCTCGTGCGCGAAGCGGTCGGCGCAGGCTTCTACAACATCGACATCGACACGTCGACGCTCGTCGACCTGGGCAAGGACACCCTCGCCGAACAGCAGCGCCTCAACTACGAAGTCGGTATCGACATCCTGAAAGAGGTGCGCCGTGTACAACCACCAGGGGTGAACATCTCGGTGGGTGGGGAGATTGGCGAGGTCGGCACGGAGAACTCGACGGTCGAAGAGCTGCGCGCCTACATGGACGGCTTCAACGCAACGAAGCCGAACGACATGGAAGGCCTCTCGAAGATCAGCGTGCAGAGCGGAACGTCGCACGGCGGCACCGTGCTCGCCGACGGATCCATCGCCGAAGTGAAGCTCGACCTCGACACGCTCGAGAAGCTCGGCAAGGTCGCGCGCGACGACTACGGACTCGCCGGCGCGGTGCAGCACGGCGCGTCGACACTGCCGGATGCGGCGTTCCACAACTTCCCCAAGCGCGAGACGGCCGAGATCCATCTCGCGACGAACTTCCAGACGATGATGTTCGATCATCTCCCGGACGGACTGCGCGCGGAGATGTACGAATGGCTGCGTGAGAACGCGAAGGACGAGCGAAAGGCGACCGATTCCGACGAGCAGTTCTTCTACAAGACGCGCAAGAAGGCGATCGGACCGTTCAAGCGTCGCGTGTGGGATCTCCCGGCCGACACGAAGGCGGCGGTCGCCGCAAAGTACGACGAGAAGTTCGGTTTTCTGTTTGAGCAGCTGGCGATCGGCAACACGGCGGAGATCACGAAGAAGTACATCCGTCCGGTGGATCAGCATCGGCCGATGCCGGCCGACGCGACGCCGGCGCATGTGGCCGCGCCGGACGACGCGGACCTGTCGGACTGAATGAACCCGATTTCGGCGCCGGAGCACGTCAGCGCGCTCTGGCTGCAGACGCTGCAGCGCGCCGTGGGTCGGGCCTCGCACGACGTGAAGGACGCGCTCAACGGGGTGTCGGTGAATCTGGAAGTGATCCGGTCGCGCGCCGCGCGGCCGGACGTCCCGGCATCGGCCGTCCTGGCGTTCAGCGAAGCGGCGGCGCAGCAGCTCGATCGACTGACTAACTTGATCGAGTCTGTACTGGCGGTCAGCCGGTCCGAGCGCACGCCGGCCGACGTCGCGCTCACGCTGCGCAGGATCACGACGCTGTGCGCTGCCTCGTCGTCGTCGTCCGACGCGCTGGTGAGCATGATCGACACCGGATCGGTTGGCTCGGCGACAACGCGTGTCCGTGGAGATGTCGTGCGACTCGCGCTCCTTGCCCCGTTGCTCGATGTTGTCGTCGGCTCGGACCGCGCGAAGCGCGCATCGGAGGTCACGTGCACGCTGAGTGGTGACGACGATGCGATTCAGGTAGTGATTGCGACAGCGGATCGCCGCACGATGCTCTCCGAGAACATCGCGGAAGTCGCCCGCTCGGCGGGAGTTCGTTGGACGGAAGGGGAACAGGACTTATCACTGGCGTTTCCGCGCGCATGACGCGTCATGCGGGCGGAGCGCATAACGAGGTACGATGAAGCACGCGAAGATCCTCATCGCGGATGACGAAGCCGCGATTACCACCGGTCTCAGCGCCATTCTCGAAGATGCCGGTTATGCCGTAGACGTCGTGAGCGACGGCCAGAAGGCGCTCGAAGCGCTGACGGCCGAGCGCTATGGTGTCGTGTTGGCCGACCTGAAGATGCCCAAGCTCGACGGGTTGACGCTGCTCGGCGAGCTCCAGCAGCGGAAGATCCCCACGGAGTGCATCATCATCACCGGTCAGGCGACGGTCGACTCCGCAGTGCAGGCGATGCAGCAGGGCGCGTACGACTACATCGAGAAGCCTCTCAACGCCGAGAAGCTCAATCGCCTCAAGGCGCTCATCCCCAAGGCGCTCGACAAGTACCAGGTGCAGCAGACCAACCGCGAGCTGGCGTCCAAACTCGAGGGCCTGACGCACTACGCCGAGCTCACGGGCCAGAGCGAGTCGATGCGCTCGGTCTATCAGGTCATCGAGGCCGTCGCGCCGAGCACCGCGAGCGTGTTGATCCTCGGCGAGAGCGGCACGGGCAAGGAGCTCGTCGCCCGCGCGCTGCACAGCAAGAGCGACCGGGCCAAGGGCCCCTTCTTCGCCCTCAACTGCGCCGCACTGCCAAAGGAGATCCTCGAGAACGAGCTGTTCGGTCACGAGAAGGGTGCGTTCACCGGCTCCATCAGCGAGAAGCAGGGTGCGTTCGAGATGTCGAGTGGCGGCACCATCTTCCTCGACGAGATGGCCGAGATGGCGCCGGACATCCAGGTGAAGCTGTTGCGTGCGCTCGAGACCAAGCAGGTGCGTCGTCTGGGAGGCAAGAAGGAGATCAACGTCGACATCCGCATCCTTGCGGCCACGAACAAGAATCTCCAGAAGGCCATCGTCGACGGCGAGCTCCGCGAGGATCTCTACTATCGCCTCGCCGTCGTCGAGATCGACTTGCCGCCGCTTCGCGAGCGTGCCGATGACATCCAGCTGCTCGCCAACGAGTTCCTCGGACGCTTCTCACAGCAGAACGGCAAGGTCATCACCGGTTTTGACGACGCGGCGTGGGCGTGGGTCATGAGCTATCACTGGCCCGGCAACGTGCGCGAGCTGAAGAACGCGGTGGAGCGCGCGGTGATCATGTCGCGGACGACGACGATTGGTCCGACCGACATCATCCCTCGCCACCTGCGGAACGGCGGTGGCATGCCGGCTGCGCTGACGATCCCGGCCGGCGCGACGGCGGCCGAGGCACGTCAGCAACTGGTGCTGCGAACATTTGCGTCGACAGCGGGTGACGCGGAGCGAACCGCGAAGGTGCTGGGGCTGTCGGAACGCGAAGTGCGAGGAGAACTGCTGAGCATCATCACCGGCGAGGCAGTTGCAGAAACGGTGTCGGCGCCAGCGGTGGACGTGAAGTCCCCGCCGGCGGCGTCACCGGCTCGTCCAGCAAGGAAGAAGGAGCCGGCACCGCCATCGCGGCCGCCGGCCAAGAAACCCACGGCCAGGAAGGGGCGCTGAGCCCCGGTCCAACAGGAGCGCACATGCATCACGACCATCGCGACGAACCCTACGTCGTCATCGAGAAGCACAGCGGCGACGTCGGCAGCCTCCTGCTTGGCGTCCTGATCGGCGCGGGCGTCGCGCTCCTCTTTGCGCCTCGCTCCGGCCCCGACACGCGCCGCGCCATCGGGCGTCGCGCCCGTCAGGCCACCGACAAGGTGAAGGGTGTCGCCGAAGAGGTGACCGGCCAGGTCGTCGACACGTACGAGGGCGCCCGCGCCCGCGTCGAGGAACAGATCGAGGCGGCGCGCTCGGCCATCGAATCCAAGAAGCGTCAGGTGTCGCGCGCCATGGAGGCCGGACGCGAGGCTGCGCACGAAGCGCGCGCCGAGCTCGAAGCCCGGTTGGCCGAGACGAAGGCGGCGTACAATGCCGGCGGACAAGTGGCGCGCGGCGGCCGCCGGCCGGCGCCGGTCGCCACTGACGACGCCACCGTCTGACGCTTGGGCGCTCCGCTCGTCGAAGGTTCGGTCGAGAAAACACGGACCCACAAACGCTCGCCGTTCGTCAGCTTCGGATGGGCCCTGCGCGACTACGCGAAGCGCGTCTGGGACAATGCGGGTGAGGACAACGTCCTCTTTCTCGCGGGCGGGATTGCCTTCAACATCCTGCTCGCCGTGGTGCCGTTCGTCCTGCTGCTCGTCTGGTTCCTGACGTTCCTGCTGAACAAGTCGTCGGCGAACGCAAACGAGGTGGTCACGCACTACCTCGAGAAGCTGCTGCCCGCGCACCAGGGCGCCGATTCACCGACGCGCAAGCTGCTGACGGACGTGCTCTCGTCGCATGCGCAGCTCCCGATCTGGAGCTCGATCGGATTCGTGTGGTTCTCCACGCGGCTGTTCGGCTCCCTCCGCACCGTACTCGCCAGCGTGTTCGACATCGAGAACGAGCGGAGCATCATCGGCGGGAAGATCTTCGACATCAAGATGACCATCGTCGCCACGGTGCTCATTACGGCGAATACGCTCATCAGCACTTACGTCCTGCTTGCGACGAACAACAGCGTGCGGCTCCTCGAGGAGCTCGGCATTCGCAAGGACGTGATGGGCCAGGCGAAGGCGTGGGGGAGTCACATCGTCGCGGCGGTGATTCTCGCGACGATGTTCTTTGCGCTCTACAAGTTTCTTCCGATCCGGCGTGTGCGTACCAAGACGGCGTGGGTCGCCGCCGGGTTCACGACCGTGATGTTCGAGGGCGCGAAGTTCATCTTCACGATCTACGTAACGTCGTTCAACCCCAGTTCGCTCTATACGGGGACCATCGCAGCACTCGTCGTCATCGTGTTCTGGGTCTACTACGCTGCGTTGATTTTCATCCTCGGCGGCGAGGTCGGGCAGGTGTACGAGTTGCGACGGACACGCAAGCGACAACGCGAAGTATTCCTCGACTAGCGGCCGTGCTCGCCAACAATCAGGCGGGCGCGACTTGGTATGGCGCGAAGGTTGCCCTAGAGCCCGGCGAACGCGCCACCCACGGAGGCTTCATGCGCAAGATGCTACTCGGCGCCGTCATACTCTCGCTGCCGCTCGCGGCGTGCAAGAAGACCGGCGACAATCAGTACCAGGTTCAGACCCCGACGATCGGTACGGACACCCATACCGTCACGACGCCCAGCGTCGATGTCGGCACGAAGATCGACACGATCTCGACGCCAGTCGTCGGCACGAAGAAGGACACCATCATCATCGACAAGCCCGTCGTCGGCACGAAGAAGACGGAAGTGAAGGTTCCGACTGTCACGGTGAAGAAGCCGTAAAAACCCGGTGACGGGACGTTGGGATGACGTGATGACGGAGCACACGACGGGGCACACCGAGCTATTTTCGGTGTGCCTTTCGCGTTGTCGCATCATCCCTGATTCCGTCATCCCCGTCATCCCCGTCATCCTTGGCAATAGACATTCGCTCCGATACAGTCACGAAGCCCAGCGCTGCGATGCGGCAGGCCATGGCCGCCGCCGAAGTGGGCGACGACGTGCTCGATGGCGACCCGACCGTCAGTCGTCTCGAGGCGCGCGTCGCCGATCTGCTGGGCAAGGAAGCAGGGCTGTTCTTTCCGACCGGATCGATGGCGAACATGACGGGGCTCGCGGTGCACGCCGCGCAGGGATCCGAGGCGCTCCTCGACGAGGACGCGCACATCATCCATGGCGAGATGGCGGGAGCCGCCGCGCTGCTCGGCGTGCAGGTGCGGCTTGTCCGCGTCGGGACGGGACGTACCGTCATGAATGCGGATGACCTCCGTCGCGCCATTCGTGCGCCGTCCAAGCATGATCCGGCGATCAGCGTGATCTGCCTCGAGAACACGCACAACGGGGCCGGCGGCAAGGTCACGAGCCTGGCGGCTCTGCGCGCGATGAGAACGGTCGCGAGCGAACACGACATCCCGGTGCACATGGACGGTGCGCGCCTGTGGAACGCGAGTGCGGCGACGGGGACATCGCTCGCCGATTTCGCCGACTGCGCGGACACGGTGATGCTCAGCTTCTCCAAGGGGCTCGGATGCCCCGTCGGCGCCATCCTCGTCGGCAGCGCCGTCGCGATGAAGCGCGCGCACGCGGTGCGAAAGCGCTTTGGCGGTGGGATGCGACAGTCGGGAATCCTTGCCGCAGCCGGGATTTTTTCCCTCGACGCGAATCTCGACCGGCTGTCTGACGACCACGCGAACGCTCGCCTGTTCGCCGACGCGGTGACAGGAGCAACGGGCGCCTCGGTTGTCCTTCCGGATTCGAACATCGTGATGATCGACCTCGCTGAAGGCGTCTCCGCCGCGACGGTGGTGGCGCGTGCGGAGCAGGGTGGCGTGCGCATCAGCGAGTGGAATCCGACGCGCGTGCGAGCCGTGGCGCATCTCGACGTCGACGCGGCGGACATGACGCGCGCGGCCGCGGTGGTGCGCGCCGCCATCGAGGCGTGTACGGCGGAAGCGGCGCGATGAGTTGTCTGGGCCGTGCGGCGAGTATAAATTGCGCGTGTCCCAGGTCCCGAAGGGCGGCAGCCTTCTAACTCCGTCAGGACCCCGAAGGTAGCAGCGGCATGAGGTGTCTGACGTCGCTTCGTCAGGCCTGGGACAATCGGCGCGAGAGAGCACCCTTCTTGGGAAGCTCCTCGCGCCTTTTTTCGTCGGCATCCCACACGATCACCCCTTAAATTGGGGAAATGGCACTCGCCCTCGCTCGGAAGTACCGCCCCAAGACATTCGCCGACGTTGCGGTGCAGTCGCACGTCGCGGCGACCCTCAAGGGTGCGATCGCACGAAATCGCGTGGCGCACGGCTACCTGCTGTGCGGTCCTCGCGGGGTTGGCAAGACGACCCTCGCGCGCGTCCTCGCCATGGCGCTCAACTGTGAGCGGCGCGGCGATCCGGCGCTTGGCGGCGAGCCCTGTGGAGAATGCGCGAGCTGCACGCGGATCTGGTCGGGCTCGTCGAGCCTCGACGTCGTCGAGATCGATGCGGCATCCAACCGCGGTGTCGACGACGCGCGCGAGTTGCGCGAGCGTGCGATGTACGCGCCTTCGGGCGACGACGGCTACAAGGTGTACATCGTGGACGAGGCGCACATGCTCACGCGCGAAGCGTGGAACGTGTTGCTCAAGATCCTCGAGGAACCGCCACCGCGCGTCGTGTTCGTCTTCGCCACCACGGAGCCGCAGAAGATCGCCCAGGCGGCGGCGCCCGTGTTGAGCCGCCTGCAGCGCTTCGACTTCAAGCGCATCGGACCGGCGGATATCCGGCAGCGCCTCGAGCGCGTGCTCACGGACGAGGGCGTTGCGGCGCACCCGGATGCGCTCGCGATGATCGCGCGCGCCGCCGACGGCTCCATGCGCGACGCGCTGTCGCTGGCCGACCAGGTGCTGTCCATGGGCGACGGAAACGTGGCGCCCGAACAGGTGCGCGACGCGCTCGGGCTCGTCCCCGAGGACGAGTTCATCGGCCTCCTCGACGTCCTTGCCGAGCGACGCGCGGGCGATGTCTTCGCCTTCGTGGGCCGGCTCGCCGACGCGGGCATCGACTTCGGCCAGTTTCTCACCGGCTTCGCCGACATCGTTCGAGCGCAGCTCGCGGTCACGTTGGGCGGGACCTCGACCGAAACGAGCGAGCGCGTTCACGATGCACTCGTGGCACGGAAGGACGCCTTTATTGCCGGGGACCTGCTGCGCATGCTCTCGGCGCTGACCGAGTTGGAGCCCCGTTTCAGAAAGAGCGGCCAGCAGCAGCTCCTGCTCGAGGCGCTCCTCGTTCGGTTCGCCCTGCTCGACCGCACCGTCTCGCTCGAGGCGATGCTTCGTGGCATGAGCGGCGGCGGTGGCGCAACCCACATCGACGATGAGCCTGCGCCGCGCCGAGCGGCACCGGCTCCGATGCGGCCTGCCGAAGAGAAACCAATCGCGCCGCGCGCGTCCGACGTGCCGATTACCGATTGGCGCGCCATTGTTCGCGATGCGGACCGAAGCGCGCCGGCAAGGGCATCAGCATCAGCATCGGCATCAGCACCGGCTCCCGCGCCTGTCGCGGCGACGCGTGCGGTATCGGCACCCGCAGCATCGCTGCCAGCAACGGCAGCGACGAGCACGGCCGTCCCCGACGTGAACCACATCGCCGAGCGGTGGGATGATGTCGTGGCGCGCGTACGGGGGATGGGAAAGAGTGTCGCCGCGACGGCACTCGAGCATGCGGCGCCCATCGCGGTTACGGGCAAGGGCGACGTCACCATTGCGCTCGACGAATCCAATCCGATTTACGAGCAGGCGCTGGACAAGGAGAAGGGCGAGATCATGCAATTGCTGCGCGAGTTCTTTCCGGGGGTCCAGCGCGTGGCCTTTCGTGCGGCGACGGCGTCGGGTGCACCACAGGCTCGTCTCACCGACGAGATGGTCCGCGCCGAACGACTCACCGCGATGCGTCGCAAGGACCCTGTGCTCGATCGCGCCATCGACACGCTCGATCTCGACCTCGCCGACTAGCTGTTACGCTCGTGACGTCGCTTGCCACGGCACTGCGACGCGGCGTAGCTTTGATTCTCTCACCGGTAGCGAAATAGATGGCTGACTTCATGAAGCTCCTGGCGCAAGCGCAGGAAATGCAGGGCAAATTCCAGACATTGCAGGCCGACCTCCAGAAGGAAAGTGTGACGGCGTCCGCCGGGGGCGGTATGGTGACGGTGGAGGCGAACGGGCAGGGGACGGTCCGCTCGATCAAGATCGATCCGAGCGTCGTGAACGCGGCGGACGTCGAGATGCTCGAGGATCTCGTGCTCGTCGCCGTCACCGAGGCACAGAAGAAGGCGCAGGAGATCCAGCAGCGCGAGATGGGGAAGCTCACCGGTGGCATGTCGCTGCCGTTCAAGCTGCCGTTCTAGCACTGCGTTCGAATGTCGGCGATTGACGATCTCACCGGAGAGCTGGCCAGGCTGCCCGGCATTGGGCGCAAGACGGCGCTCCGGCTCACGTACCACCTGCTCAAGCAGCCCAAGGAGCAGAGCCGACGGCTGGCGGAGGCACTGCGGACGCTGTCGGACAAGGTCCGGGCGTGTTCGCGATGCTTCAACCTGACGGAGGAGGAGTTGTGCGTCATCTGCCGCGATCCGCGGCGTGATCCGACGCTCATCTGTGTTGTGGAGGAGGCGGCGGACATCGGCGCGATCGAGCGGGCGGGCGAGTATCGTGGACACTTTCATGTCCTTGGCGGGCGGTTGTCGCCGCTGGACGGCGTGACGCCCGACGACCTCACCATCCCGCAACTCGTCCGGCGCATCGAACGAACCGAGAGTGGAGTGCGAGAGGTGATTCTGGCGACGAATCCGAGTCTGGAAGGAGAGGCGACTGCTCTGTATGTGCAACGTCAGCTGACCACGTTTCCGATCAGCGTCACGCGCATCGCGCGGGGGCTGCCGGTCGGGGGTGATCTGGAATACGCCGATGGGGTTACCATCGCGCAGGCGTTGTCGGCACGGAGGGCGATGTGAGCGAGCGAACCAGGCTCGCGGGTCTCGGGTTTCTCGGCGGGGTCGCCGCTGGGCTCGTCGTGTGGGGGATGCAGGTGGAACGCAGTCGCCGCGATCTGTTCAACCGGTCGCCCATTCGTCGCCTTGCGGCGCTCGGGCACCTCGGCGGACAGCCGGGCCTGGAGACGGCGCGGTTGCTCAAGGACTATGTGCGGTGGGAAGCGCGTCCCGCGCTACGAAAGCGTGGCCAGCACCTGCTGCGCCGCATGGAAGCTTACCTCGACTAGGCAGACCCCATCATGCCCGTAGGCAGCGCGAGCTGGTCGTTCACCGAAGACGACTTCGCCGCCATCACCGAGTCGCTGAACCGCTTCCTCTACGAGAGCAACGCGCGCTGCGCGCTGCTCGTCGATCGCAGCGGACAGTTGGTGGCCACGGTGGGCGAGCAGCCGAAGTTCGACCCCACCGCGTTCGCCACACTCACGGCCGCCGACTTCAGCGCGAACGACCAGTTGGCGAAACTCATCGGGGAGTCCGACTTCAACTCGCTGTTCCATCAGGGCGAGAAGGAATCGATGTACCTGGCCGACGTCGCGCGCCGAGTGATCCTCGTCGTGCTGTTCGACAACAGGACGACGCTCGGCCTCGTGAGGCTCAAGATGAAGCTGACGGTGGACGAGCTCACGCGTCTGTTCCAGGCGGTGTTCGCGCGTCCAACGCATGCGCAGGGCGGTGCTCCCGGCCTCCTGGCCGGCGCCGACGATGAAATCGACAAGCTGTTCCAGTAAAGGAGACGACAGCCAATGTCGATGATCAACTACGCGTCCCGTGAGATCAACTGCAAGATCGTCTATTACGGCTCCGGACTCGGGGGCAAGACGACGAATCTCGAGCACATCTACGGCAAGGTGCAGCCCGACACGCGCGGCAAGCTCATTTCGCTCGCCACGGAGACCGAGCGCACCCTGTTCTTCGATTTCCTGCCGGTCGACCTCGGCACCATTCGCGGCTTCAAGACGCGCTTCCATCTCTACACGGTGCCCGGCCAGGTCTACTACAATGCGAGCCGCAAGCTCATCCTGAAGGGGGTGGACGGCATCGTGTTCGTCGCCGACTCGCAGGTGGAGCGCATGGAAGCCAATCAGGAAGCCATGCAGAATCTCTACGACAACATGGCGGAATACGGCTACGATTTGACGAAGATGCCGTTCATCATCCAGTACAACAAACGTGACCTGCCGAACGCTGCGCCGTTGAGCGAGCTGCAGGCCGCGCTCAATCCGGGGTGGGAGATCACCGATCCGTCGAAGCAGCGCATCACTCCCGATCCGTATCACGCCGGCGAGTTCCTCGTGGAACAGCTGCCCACCGGCGAATGGATCGAGCGCGCGCCATACTTCGAGGGGGTTGCCGTCAATGGCGACGGCGTCTTCGAGACACTTCGTGGAGTCAGCAAGCTCGTGCTCAAGTCGCTCGCGTGAACCTTCCGTCGCTGCCGTGAACCTCCCGAACGCTGTAACCGCCGGACGCATCGCCATCACGCCGCTCATCGCGTGGTTGCCGATGACGCCGTCGTCGACGCTGCGGTTCACTGCATTCGTCCTCTTCGTGCTCGCCGCCGTCACTGATTACGTGGACGGGCACCTCGCGCGCTCGCGGAAAGAGGAAACGGATCTTGGACGACTGCTCGATCCGCTCGCCGACAAGTTGCTGCTCATCGCGACTTCCATCCCGATGTTCCTGCTCATGCGCCCTGTGTCGCACGAGGGGAGCACCTGGCCCTCCAAGGCGCTCGCGAACGAGTTTCCTTTCCGGACGCCATTCGGCGACATCCCACTCGTCTGGTGGGTGCTCGCAATCGTCCTCGGCCGCGAGCTGTTCATGACGATCTTCCGCCAGCTGGCTGCCCGGCGCGGCGTCATCATCTCGGCCATCGGACCGGCCAAGTGGAAGACTGCGCTCCAACTGGTGTGGATCGGCGCGGCATATTGCTGGTTCTGGACGGCCACCGTCGCAGCGAATCGCGCGTGGGATACGCCGGCGTGGAACGCCTTCGCGAACTTCAATGGACTCTCGGGCGTTGCATTGATGACGGCGTCCGTCGCGCTGACGCTGTACTCCCTCATGCTCTATCTGCAGCGCTACGGGCGGTTGTTCACGGGCGCGGCGTCGCGCGTGTAGGGAGCGCAACCCGAAAGGTCGAATCGCGGCTCCCGACGAACCACGCACGTCTTGTGGTCCCGATGCAACAGAGCCTCGAGATTTCTCGAGGCTCTGTGACATTCTGGATGCGTTGGAGCTCAGGCGTTGGACGACCGGCTACGCCGACGTCCGATGCCGAGCACGCCGAGCAGGCCCGTGCCGAGGAGAACCAGGCTTGCCGGTTCCGGCGTCGCGGTGACCGCGGTGACGGCGCCGCTGCCGGCGATGGTCTGGCCGGAGTTGATGTCGACGTCGTTCACACGAGCCATGATGGAGGTACTCCCGACCTGCTGGTACGCATTGTTGAAAAAGTTGATCGTAGCACCACCGCCTCCGTTCGACAGGACCTGACCCGTGACGGTGCTCGAGAAGAGCGTCGAGCCGTTCGCAGGAGAGGTGAAGGCGAGCATGAGGGTGAAGAACTCCGAGGGCGAGCTGGGGCTACCGAAGACGAATGGCCCGCTGCCGAGCTGGAATGCGCCGAAGTTGTTGAAGTTCGACGTATTCGCCACCGCGTTTCCACCGAAGTTCACGATCCCGAACGAGTTGACGACATCGCTGAACGAGCTGCCGTAGTACGTGAGCGTTCCAAACGAAGACGACGTTCCCGGGGAGCATCCACCGATTGTGGCGGAAAAGCAGCCCGTTGCCGTTCCCGAGACTGTCTGGGCCTGGACCTGCCCTGCCGCGAAGGCCAGCATCGCCGCTGCCATCGCTCCCTGCATGCTTCTTTTCATCGCTAGGACCCTTGGTCGAGATTGTGTCGTCCCCGCGCTCGTCAACGCGGCGGCGACCGCTCGCCGATATCTTCGGCGGAGGTCGCACGCGAAACAGATGAGGCAAAACCGATTCCCGCATCAACTAAACGAGAAACGCACGATTAATTGTTACACAGATCACAATTGAAGCGGGCCCATCAAGTGTGCCTGGCACGTACTGCCACTATCATCCAGCGACCCGGCGAGTCGCGACGCCGCGCTTCACGGCTCATTCCAAGACTGATATGAAGATCGAGGTCGTCACCATCGGCGACGAGTTGTTGCTCGGCTACACCATCGACACGAACGCCGCGCACCTCGCTCGTGTGCTCGCTGGCGAGGGCGTGGAGATCTCGCGCCGGACGACCTGTGGCGATAATGCCGAGTCCATCGCGTCGGCCGTGAGCGAGGCGCTCGACCGTGCCGGCGCCGTGATCACGACAGGTGGTCTCGGGCCCACCAGCGACGACCTCACCAAGCCGTCCATTGCCGCGCTGTTCGGACGCGAGATGGTGCTCGACGAGGATCATCTCGCGTGGATGCAGGAGCGTTGGCGCACGCGCTTCGGTCGACCGATGCCCGAGTCGAACCGGCAGCAGGCGGTGCTGCCCGCCGGCGCGCGCAAGCTCGTGAACAATCACGGTTCCGCCCCCGGCATCTGGATCGAGGACCAGCGAGGACGCTGGGTCGTCATGCTGCCCGGCGTTCCGCGCGAGATGCGCGGCATGCTTGCCGACACGCTGTTGCCGCTCGTGCGCGAGCGGCTCGGCGTTGGCGGGCTCGTGGTCCGCTCGCGGACGCTGCGCACGACAGGTATCGGCGAGTCGCATATCGCCGATCTGATCGCCACGATCGATGGAGGTGTGGGAGACATCGACCTTGCCTACCTGCCAAACGCGGACGGCACCGATCTGCGCCTGACGGTCCGCGGGGTGCTTCCTGACGAAGCCGATGCGCGACTCGCCGCCGGCGCCGAGCGCCTCCGCCGGGTCGTCGGCGGGGCTGTTTATGGTGAAGACAGTGCCGATCTCGCCGAGGTCGTCCTTTCGATGTGTCGCGAACGTGGGCTCACGATCGGCGTTGCCGAGAGCTGCACCGGTGGGTTGCTGGGCGGTCGGCTGACCGCAATTCCCGGCAGCAGTGATGTCGTGCGCGGCGGTGTCATCGCGTATGACGACGGAATCAAATCCTCGCTTCTCGGTGTATCCGCGGAGACGCTACGCAAGCATGGCGCGGTCAGCGAAGCAACGGTTCGTGCCATGGCCACCGGCGCTCGCACGGCCACCGGCACCAGCGTTGCGATTGCCATCACCGGCGTCGCGGGGCCGGACGGCGGATCGGAGGCAAAGCCGGTGGGTACCGTGTGGATTGCACTCGACATGGAAGGCGACCTCGAGTCGCGGCGCTACGCCATGGTTGGCGACCGCGCCGAGGTGCGCCACCGGTCCGCGCAGGCTGCCATGGAAATGCTGCGTCGGCGTTTGCTCGCCTGACAAGTACCCCTCTTGCAGCTTCACGTACATTTCAGTCGCACCCGAGACCATACGAATGTCAGACGAAGATCAGTTTCCGACCGAAGTGACCACTCCTGACGACTCCACCACCGAGGCCGGTGCCGAGATGGCGGAAAGCGATAGCGCAGGCGTGCAGCAGCAGATCGAGGACCAGAAGGAGAAGTATCTTCGCCTCGCGGCCGAGTACGACAACTACCGTCGTCGTACGGTGAAGGAGCGCCAGGAAGCGCACCTGCACGGGCAGGCCGACATGCTCAAGGGAATGATCGATTCGCTCGACGACATCGGTCGCTTCGCGCACGTCGATCCTGCAACGACGGATTCGCAGACGCTCGTCGATGGCGTGGCGATGGTGGAGAAGAAGCTGGCCAAGACGCTCGCCGGTCACGGCCTCGAGATCATCAGTCCTGATGGCCACCCATTCGACCCCGCGCTGCACGAGGCCGTGATGACCGAGCCCGCCACGACGGCCGAGGAGGATCACCTCGTGTCGCGCACCTTTCAGGTCGGCTACCTGTTCAACGGACAGCTGCTGCGACCGGCGCGCGTCGTCGTGAAGCAATGGAACGGATGACGACGTACGGTCGCCATGGCTGAGAAAGACTACTACGCCGTCCTCGGCGTCCCGGCGTCTGCGACGCAGGAAGAGATCAAGAAAAAGTATCGCAAGCTCGCCGCGAAGCATCACCCGGACAAGAATCCCAGCGACCCGAAAGCCGCCGACACCTTCAAGGGAATATCGGAGGCGTATCAGACGCTGGGCGACGCGGACAAGCGGAAGCAGTACGACGACATGCGCCGCCTCGGTGCCTTCGGCGGATTTGGTGGCGCAGGCTCGCGCGGCGGGTCGAGCCGTGCGAGTGGTGGACGCTCACAAACGGGTCCGACGGGCAACGTCAACTTCGAGGACTTCGGCGACGTCGGACTCGGTGGCCTCGGCGACATCTTCAGTTCGATGTTCGGTGGCGGCAATGCTGGAGCGCGCAACGCCGGCAACGCCCGTCGCAGCGGTCCGGCGCGCGGGCAGGACGTCGAAGCTGCACTGGAGACCGACTTCCGTACCGCGGCACTTGGGGGCAAGGTCGCGGTGGAGCTCGACGTCACTGAGGAGTGCGCAACCTGTCACGGCTCCGGCGCAGCGCCGGGCGCGAAGCTCGTCACCTGCGAGGAATGCAGTGGCCGCGGGACGATCAGCTTCGGTCAGGGCGGCTTCGCCGTACAGCGTCCGTGTCCAGTGTGTCTCGGCCGAGGGCAGGTGCCCACCGAGCGCTGCCCGACGTGCGCTGGTGCCGGCGAAGTGCGGACGAGAAGGAGGGTGCAGATCACCGTGCCCTCAGGAGTCGACACCGGCACGAAGATCCGCCTCAAGGGTCAGGGTGGCCGCGGCACCAAGGGCGGACAGCCTGGAGATCTGCTGATCACTTTTTCGGTGAAGCCAGATCGCTTCTACAAGCGCGAAGGCCTTGATCTCATCGCACCTGTTCCCATCAGCATCCCGGACGCGACGCTCGGCCAGAAGATCAACGTGAAGACGTTGGACGGGACGAAGGTGTCGATCCGGATTCCGGCGGGCACGCAGAGTGGAAA
The DNA here is from genome assembly GCA_039915865.1 of Gemmatimonadaceae bacterium. Classification (GTDB taxonomy): domain Bacteria; phylum Gemmatimonadota; class Gemmatimonadetes; order Gemmatimonadales; family Gemmatimonadaceae; genus AG11. Next base: position 19,682 of record JBDSML010000020.1, read on the forward strand.
GCGATTCAGGGTGCGCGGTCAGGGGATCGAGAAGGATGGGGCGAAGGGGGACTTGATCGTGCAGACTGAGGTGCAGGTGCCGGAGAAGCTGACGCCCGAGCAGGAGGAGGCCATGAAGGCGTTTGCCGAGGCGATGAAGCACGCGCCGTCTTGAGGTCAGCGTCGCAGGCGGTTCATTGCACAGTCGAGCGTGCAGCGTGCGCGTACGGCGTGCGGCGCGTCGTGACGAGTGAGGCGCGCGGCGTGCTGCGCTTCGTGGGGCGGGCGCGCTCACGGTTCGGCCGTGCCTTCCTGCTAGCTACTCCGAAGGTGAAGCGAGAACTGCCGAGGAGCAGCCGGCGTCCACGAAGAGACGCGCGCTACGCCGCAAGAATGGGCAACATCCTGCGTGCGGCTTCAATGACTCCGCCGCCGAGCACAGTCGCGCCGGCGTACATCACGAGCGACTGCCCTGGCGTAATCGCCGACACGGCTTCGTCAAACACGATCTCGATTTCATCGGCCGCCGAGCGTACCAGCACTCCACGCGCCGCCCGGGCATGATGCCGAATCTGCACCTCGACTTCCGCGCCAGCGTCCAGCGGCGACACCAGCCAATTCACCTCGCGCGCCACCACACCACGCCCGAGCAGATCCGACCGTGGGCCGATCACCACGGTCCGCGTCTCCGGTTGGATCTCCACGACGAACATCGGCTCGCGGAATCCACCCGGCAGTCCGCGGCGCTGTCCGATCGTGAACCGTGCGAATCCGTCGTGGGTGCCGAGTACGTCGCCTGAGCGCGACACGAATGCACCTGGCGATAGCGACGGCGCATCGGCGCCGAGCTGTCGCGCGATGATCTTTGCGTGGTCGCCATCGGGAACGAAGCAGATGTCCTGGCTCTCCGCCTTCTCCGCGATCAGCTCGAGCCCGAGCTCATGGGCGATCGCGCGCGTTTCCGCCTTCGTCTGTGCACCCACGGGCAACATCATGCGCGACAGCACGCCGCGCTCGATTCCCCACAGGAAGTACGATTGGTCCTTGGCCGGATCGAGCCCGCGATGAAGCACGCCGTGGCGTACCTGGGCATAGTGGCCCGTGGCGATCCACTGCGCGTCGATCGCGTCAGCCTTCTTGAGCAGGTCGCGGAACTTCGTGAACGTGTTGCAGCGCACGCAGGGAATCGGCGTGCGACCGCGCGCGTACTCTGACACGAAGTCTTCCACGACGTCGCGCCCGAAGGCGCTCTCGAGGTTGAGCACGTAGTGCGGGACGCCGAGTTGCTCGCAGATGCGGCGCGCGTCGTTCACGCTATCGAGCGAACAGCAGGGACGGTCGGGCAGGTCTTCGCCGTGGCAGAAGAGTTTCATCGTCGCGCCGACGACGTCGTAGCCCTGGCGCACGAGCAACGCCGCGGCGACGGACGAATCCACGCCGCCGCTCATCGCCACCAGCACCCGCTCGCGCGTCATGCGATCACGCCGTCGCGAGACGGCGCGCCTTCTCGATGAGCATCGGAAAAACGTCGATCACTCGATCGACGCAGGCATCGGTGTTGAGGCAGCCAAGGCTCATCCGAATGGCCGACGACGCGAGATCAGCCGGCACGCCGATCGCCGCAAGCACGTGCGATGGCGTCACGCTGCCGCTTTGACACGCCGAACCGGCGGAGCAGGCGATTCCGCGAAGGTCGAGCGCCATGAGCAGCGACTCACTGTCGGTCCCGGGGACGGAGATGCTCATGATGTGCGGCGCGCGCGGTGCGCCGCGGCCATGCACCACGGCGTCGGGAATGCGCTGGAGCAATGCGTTCTCGAGTCGATCGCGCAATGCCGCAAGCGTGTTCCACTCGTGCTCGCGCTCAGCCACCGCCAACTCGGCGGCGCGCGCGAGACCCACTGCCATCGCGACGTTCTCTGTGCCCGGTCGGCGTCCACGGTCCTGCGCACCGCCGAACATCAGCGGCTCGATCGGCGTGCCGCGACGGACGTAGAGCGCACCAATGCCTTTTGGCGCGCCGATCTTGTGCCCGGAGATGGAGAGGAGATCGAATGTCGTCGCACGCGCGTCGACGACCACCTTTCCGAAAGCCTGCACCGCGTCGGTGTGAAAGATCACGCCGCGCGCCTTCGCGCGTGCCGCGAGTGCGGCGATGTCCTGCATGACGCCGATCTCGTTGTTCACCCACATCACCGAACACACGGCGACATCGTCGGTCACCAGGTCGTCGAAGGACGCATCGTCCACTCGGCCGTCGGTGCGCATGGCGAGGAGACGCTCCTCCCCGCCCTCGCGCATCGCCTGATGTGCCGCGGCGAGCACGGCCTTGTGTTCGATCGGCGTCGCCACGACGGCGGTGCGCCCCTCGCCGCGGCGCGACCGGAACACGCCGAGGATGGCCATGTTGTCGGCTTCCGTGCCGCACGAGGTGAAGATCAGCTCGTCGGCGGATGCGCCAAGACATCGCGCGACGCGCTCGTGCGCTTCGTCGAGCGCGGTGCGCGCCTCGCGGCCCCAGCGATGGACGCTGGAAGGATTGCCGAAGCGCGCGCCGAAAAACGGCTGCATCGCGTCGAGCACCTCTTCACGCACCGGAGTCGTCGCGGCGTGGTCGAGATAGATGGGATCGGGCATACGAGTGCAAAGTAACGAGTTAGAGCACCTCGCGGCCACCTGATCCTCGGCCGCGGCGAAGACGGAGCCCGCGAAACTCTTCGACAGTCGTCCGCATTCGGGGAAATCCCTGTCGCGATATGCCCCATCGCCTCGGTCTGACGCATGGCCGATCGCGGCACCTAACTAAACCTTCCCGGCCAGTGCACCGATGCTGGGGACATCTGCACAATGGGGATGCGCGTTCGGTCATCGACATGACGACCCTGGCGAGCTCATCGATGCGATGAATGATGCGACTACACTCAAGCTGCTCATGGGCCGCGCCTTTCGTGCCCCGAACGAATACGAATTGTATTTCGACAACAGCGTCTTCGGGCCGAATCAAAACCTTCGGCCGGAGAGCATCGAGACGACCGAGCAGCGCGTCGATTCAAGCGACGGCCGGCTGGCCTTCGAGAACGCGGGCGAAATGCGCTCGAATGCCGCCGAGTTGGGACTCACCGTCAACCGCGGTCAAGGCGTGACGGGCCAGTTGAGCTACTCGTTGCAGAAGAGCGAAGACGCGGTGGGCACGAGGCTCACGAGGTCACCTCGGCAGATAGCCAAGCTGCTGCTACGCTCACCGCTCATGGGCAACGCATTCATCGCGGGGCTCGATGCGCAATACGGCAGCGCCCTCGCGACGATCGGTGGCAAGGAATCGAGCGCGTACACGCTCACGAATGTCTCCCTGCTCGTTCCGCGTCTCTCCGGCCGGCTCGCGTTGAGCGCGACGATCTACAATCTGTTCGGCGCGCGGTACAGCAATCCGGGTTCTGATGCACACATTCAGGACGTCATTCAGCAGGACGGGCGCAGCTGTCGCGTGAGGACGATGGTTCGGTTCCAGGATGCGCTGGCCTGCGGTGGTGCACTGTTCGGCGCGCTGGAGTACCTGGACAAGCCAGTCACGCGCGACGACTTGGCGAAGGATCGTGCGGAGGAGCAAGCTGCCCAGGAACCGCGACCGCCGGCTGAGCGCGTAGCCGCACGACGACCTTGCCGCGCGTGCATGTTGACACCTGCGCCACGAGACGCCCGTATACTGGGTCATGACCTACCAGTCCTATTCTCCGCCGCGCGGTTCGCAGAGCCCGCTTCGGCCGATTTCACCCCCCTTTGAGGATTCCCGCGAGCGGGCGATTCGTCTCCTCACGGACGCCTACGCGTACGATGAGATCTCCGAATTCGAGTTCGAGCGCCGGCTGGGGCAGCTGACTGCCGCGGCATCACCGGCGATGATGAATGCGCTCGTGGAGGATCTCGCGCAGCGAGGAGGGCTCGTTCGCGACCCGGTGCCCGGCTACCTGCCGGCGCCCAGGGAAGGACGGATCGTCGGCTTCATGAGTGAGACCCGGCGAAAAGGGCCATGGCGCGTCCCGCAGCGGCTGATCATTCGCGCCACCATGAGCGACGTGAAGATCGACCTTCGCTACGCCGCGATTCCGCCAGGCTGTGCCATCGAGGTACGAGCGCTGATGTCGAGTGTGTCGATCATCGTTCCGCCGGGCCTGAGCGTCGCCTTCCACATCGACCCTTTCCTTGGCGCCGCGGGCAGCGACGCCGACGACATCATGGACCCGCGCTCGTCACACGTGAGCGTCACCGGAAGCTGCTTCATGGCCGAGGTCCGCGTCCGCGTGCGAGGGCTGGGCCGCTGACCGCCGCCGCCGCGGCCTAGATCGATCCGTAAAACTTCGCGCGCACTTCCCATAGCGCAGGAAAGAACTTCTGGTCGATCGTGCGCGCGAGGTATTTCGCGCCGAGCGTACCGCCTGTTCCGCCCGTGAGCGGTCCGAGGACGCGCTCGACCAGTTGGACGTGGGCGAATCGCCACAGCCCGAACTGCTGTTCGTACTCCAGCAGCGCTTCGGCGAGAAAGAAGAGCGTGGTCGGTCGTTCGCCGACGTAGAGCGCCTCGAGATCCGTCGACTGCTGGCGGACGAGATCGAGGAAGAGCTCCTGGAGCGGTGGTCGCGCGAGTGCGCGCTGCACGACGTCGGGAATGGGGCCGTGCTCGGCGAGCACGTGCATGAAGTGCGGCGCTCGCAGCCCCGATGCCGCCTCGATCGCGCGGAACTGCACGCTCTGCGATCCACTCGAGCTGCCGAGGTGTCGCCGGAATTCGGCGAAATGCTGAGGCGGTAACGTCTCGAGCGCCGACAGCTGCGCAGACACGATGCGCATCAACGCATTGATGCGGCCCATGCGAAAGAGCGCGAACTCCGCCTCGAGTCGCGTGAAGGAGTCGATGAGCAGGTCGAGCTCGTGCAGGATCTCCTTGAACCACAGTTCGCTCGCCTGATGGACGACGATGAACAACAGTTCGTCCGGATGCGGCGACCGAGGCCGCTGCAGGTCGAGCAGCTCTTCGAGGGCGAGGTATGAGCCGTAGGTGACGTCGCGCGCATCGTCGCTCAAAATGTGGATACCTCGAGCGCGCCGATGTCGTCGACGCGCATCATTTCGGTGGTGAAGAAGGGCTCACCGTAACGGCAGCGGATGAGCGCACCGTACGTCGCGGCATAGTGCGTGAGCACGTCGTACAACGGCTCGCCGTTGGGATAGACCTCGCCGGCCTGTGTCGCTCCGTCGAATTGTGATCCGTAGCAGCGCACGGCGGCCATCTTCTGCTCGAACTCGTCGCTGATGTCGACGACGAACGTCGGTTTTACGTAGTCCTGCCGATAGGCCATGCAGTGCACGATCTTGAGCGGCCGGTGCTTGGCCACATCGGGCGCGATCTTGGCGAGTCCGGCGACGAAGCACGCGTCGCGCACGAGCTGCGCAGAGATGCGATGGTCGGGATGGCGGCCTTCGAGCGCCGGCGCGATCACGATGCGCGGCTTGAATCGTCGAATCACGCGTGCAAGCGCCTCGCGCGTCGCAGGAGTGTTCTCCACGCCGGCGTCGGGAAGGGCGAGCGTTTCCCTCGCGCTGCAGCCGAGAATCTCGGCCGCGTTTGCCGCTTCCTGGGCGCGCAGCTCGGCGGATCCGGTCGTGCCTTTCTCGCCCTGCGTGAGATCGAGGATCGCGGTGCGCTGGCCGAGCTTCGCGGCCTTGATCAAGGTTCCACCGCACGTGAGCTCCGCGTCGTCGCGGTGTGCGGCAATGGCGAGGATGGTGACTTGCTCGGTGGTCATGGTTTGCAATATAGCGGAGCGCCCGAACACCACTCATCTTGAGAAATGACGGATTGGCGCCTTTTGGCACGACCGAGGAGCACATGCAATTCCTGCTGATTCCCGCGATTGCCGCAGCGCTCTACGTGCTGGGGAGCATACGCATCCTGCGGCAGTACGATCGTGCCGTGGTGTTCCTGCTCGGACGCTATGCAGGGACCAAGGGGCCAGGACCGATCTTTCTTCCGCTTGGCTTCTATAGCATGAAGCGAGTGTCGATGCGCATCGTGGCGCAGGACATCCCACCGCAGGACGTCATCACGCGCGACAACATCTCGGCGAAGGTCAACGCGGTGCTTTACTTCCGTGTGGCCGATGCCGCGCTCGCCACACTCGAAATCCAGGACTATCTCTACGCCACGGGACAGCTCGCGCAGACGACACTCCTGTCCGTCCTCGGACAGGTGGAGCTCGATGAGCTCCTCGCTGACCGGCGGAAGGTGAACGACCTGTTGAAGCAGATCATCGACGAGCGCACGGACTACTGGGGCGTCGAGGTGTCGGCCGTCGAGATCAAGGACGTTCTCCTCCCCGACGGGATGCGCCGCGCCATCGCTCGACAGGCTGAGGCGGAGCGTGAGCGTCGTGCGAAAGTGATCAGCGCGCAGGGCGAGCTGCAGGCGTCAGAGACGTTGGCACAGGCTGCGCGCATGATGCAGAGCCAGCCGATGTCGCTGCAACTGCGCTACCTGCAGACCGTCACGGAGATCGCGGCCGAGAACAACTCGACCACGCTGTTCCCGATTCCGATCGATCTCTTCAAGCCATTCCTTCAGCGCGCGGACGACTCCGTTGCTGGCGCGACGCCGGCAGGGGCGGGGCTGCCGCCAGCGCTTTCACCGAGCATGCTCACGGCCAAGAACCTTGCGGACGGCTTGCCGCAGGTGCAGTTCGAACCCGTGCGAGAGCCAGTCGACAAGTAGCGTTCGTCTACTCGTAACGCAACGCGACGACAGGGTCCATCCTCGCCGCGCGCATTGCGGGCAGCATACCGAAGACGATCCCCGTGACGGCGCTGATGCCGAGCGCGGCGAACACACTGCCCCACGAGGTTGTCGCGGGCACGGCGGGCCACGCGGTGCGGACGCCGAGCGCCACCAGGATGCCGAGGACGAGTCCCACCGAGGCGCCGATGCCGGTGAGTGTCACCGCCTCGACGAGGAACTGCCACAGGATGGTGAAGCGCGTTGCACCGAGTGCCTTGCGCACGCCGATCTCGCGCGTGCGTTCGGTGACGGAGATCATCATGATCGCGATGACGCCGACACCGCCGACGAGCAATCCGACGGACGACAACGCAAGTCCGACGACGAAGAACGTACCGAACAGCTTGTTGTAGATCGCCCAGAGACGATCCTGTGTGACGATATCGAAGTTGTTGGGCGCGCCGGGCCGCAGGCCTCGGCTCGACCGCAGCGTGGCCGTCACGTCGTCGACGGCATCCTCTACCGCCACGCTGGAGAACGGCTTGACGATGAGGTTGTTGCCGCGCATCCAGAGGTTCAGGTGGCGCCGCGCCGTCTCGAAGGGGACGATCGCCTTTGGCGAATCGCCGCCGCCGGCCGACGTCGGTGTGCCCATCGGGCTCGCGGTGTAGTGGTAGAAGCCGATGACGGTGAACTTCACGTCGTCGACGAATACTTCCTTGTCGATGGGATCAGAGTCGCCAAACAACGTCTGGGCCATCTTGTCGTTGACGAGCATGACCTGCGCGCCGGCGGCATTCTCCGAGACGGTGAAGTTGCGACCCGGGAAGATGTCGCCGCCGTCCACCTCGGTCCAATTCGGCGTATAAACCTCCATCCCCGCCTGCATCGACTTGTCCTTGTACTTGAACTTCGCGCCGGTGCCGATGTGCGCCGTGACGGCGCGAATCGTCGGCATGCGTTCGATGGCAGCGACTTCATCGAGCGTGATGGCCGGATTGCGGCGCTCAGGGCACGTCTCGACGGTGCCGTCGCAGGAGTTGAATCCGCCGATGGGCCGGCGATACACGTAGAAGGATGACGGCCCTGCGGCCTCGAGATCGCGCTTGAACGACTCGTTGATACCGCGCACCACGGACGACATCGCAACGACGACGAAGACGCCGAGCGCGACACCCATGATCGTCAGCAGTGCGCGCGCGCGGTTGGCCTTCAACGCGTCGAGCGCGATGGCGACGCCTTCGATGATCTGGATGAATGGAGTGAGGAATTTCATCGTCTATTCCTGCCGCAGGGCTTCGATGGGGTCGAGACGCGATGCCTTGCGTGCCGGCAACACGCCGGAGACGATGCCAACGACGGTGCCCAGCAGCGTGGCCGCAACGAGCGACCAGGGGGCAATGGCGGCGGGCAGCGGCGTGTTGAGCGCGATGAGTTTCGCGCCGAGAATGCCGAGCAGGATGCCGAGCACCGCGCCCATCGTGCTCAGCGTGGCCGCTTCGACGAGGAACTGGCGCATGATATCCTTTCGTCGCGCACCCAAAGCCTTCCGGATGCCGATCTCACGCGTGCGCTCCGCCACTGCCACGAGCATGATGTTCATGATGACCATGCCGCCCACGACGAGTCCGATCGCGGGGAGTGCGGTGCCGGCGATGGTCATGATGTTCTTCGTCTGCTGAAAGGAGGCGAGTGCGGATTCCGACGTCTCCATCACGAAGTTGTCCGCCTGCGCGGGACGAAGGCCGCGGTGCGACCGCAGCACTTCGCGGACGGTCTCCATGGCGTCGCGCATCATGACATCGTTGGGCGCCTGCACCAGCAGCCCGTCGATGTCGCCCATGGGGTTGGTGAGTCGGTGCAGGGGCGACAGGAAGGGTGCGTAGGCGGTCTTGTCGAGCGACTGGCCGAAGAGGTTGCCCTGATGCTCGATGACGCCGATGACCGAGTACGGGATGCCGCCGATCTTGAGCTCGCGGCCAATCGGGTTGAGGCCGGGAAAGAAGAACGAGGCGACTTCGTCGCCGATGACGACCACCGGCGTGCCGAGATCGGCCTCCTGCTCCGTGAAGACGCGGCCGCTGGCGAGATCGTACTTCTTGATCGTGAAGTAGTCACCCTCCACCGCGTGCGCCTCGACCTGCCGAGGCCGCGAGTAGATGCTCGTCGCCCAGAGTTGGTCCTGGCTCTCGACGGCGTAGTTGGTTCCCGAGGGGAGCGTGGAGCGCACGAGCGCGACGTCGCGGTGAAATACGCGAGGGCGACGTTGCCATTCCCGCCATTCGTCTTCAGTGGTGTTGTTCCCGAACCAGGGGAACCGGCGCACGGTGAAGGTATTCGCGCCGAGCATGCGGCCCATGAAGTCTTCCTCGACGTACTTGCTCATGCCGGTCACGATCGAGACGACGGCGATGAGGAACATCACGCCGATCATGACGCCGAGAAGGGTGAAGAAGCTCTTGAGCTTCTGTACCCGGATGGTCTGGAGCGCGAGCTTGACGGCCTCGAAAAAAGGCATGGGCTTCTGGCGCCTGGTAGGGTGTGTTCTCAGGGCCTACGGGCGGCGCGGCTGGAAAGTGTCAGGTCAGCGGCGCTCGCCTCGCTCGCGATGGTTATTCGTAGCGCAGTGCGGCCACTGGATCCAGCTTGGCGGCGCGCGCCGCCGGGATCATACCGAACAGCACCCCCGTGAAGGCGCTCGTTGCCAGCGCCGCCACGACGGCCAGCGGAGGAACGCTCGCAGCAATTGGAGTCGTCGCTTTGATCGCATAGGCGACCAGCGTGCCCAGGACCAAACCGATCACCGCGCCGATGCCCGTCAGCGTCACCGCCTCGACAAGAAACTGCCAGAGGATCGTGCCGCGGGTGGCGCCGAGTGCCTTCCGGACGCCAATCTCGCGAGTCCGCTCCGTGACCGAGATCATCATGATCGCGATGACGCCCACGCCGCCCACGATCAAGCCGACGGCCGAGAGGACGACCATCACGAGGAAGAACGCGCCGAACACCTTGTTGTAGACGTCGAACAACTGGTCCTGCGTGATGATCGCGAAGCTGTTGTCGCTGCCAGGGCGCAGGCTCCGGCGCGCGCGCATCGTCGCGACGACGTCGTCGATGGCCTCGGCGCGCTGCACTCCGGCGGCGGGAATGACGGCGATGCCCAGATCGTTCATGCGTGCCTTCAGTGACTTCCGCGCCGACTCGATGGGGATGATGATCCTGCCCTTATTGCCGCCGGAGAGGAAGCTCGCCTGATAGTGATAGATGCCGAGGACCTTGAACGGCTGGCCGGCAATCTCGAATGACTTGTCGAGCGGATCGGATTCGCCGAAGAGCTGCGTCGCGAGGACGTCGTTGATGACCGCGACGCGGTCGCCAGAGGTGGCCTCCGCATTCGTGAAGTTCCGACCAGGATAGATGTCGCCACCGCCGTCGATCTGCTGCCAGTTGCCCGTAAACGCACTGATCTGAATGTCGGACGGACGCTTGTCCTTGTACGCGACGGGCATGCCCATGTCGATGCGTGCGCCGGCCGTGCGCACGGTGGGCAGGCGGTCCAGCGCCTCCATGTCGACGAGCGTGAGCGGCGGATTGCGGAACCACTTGCAGGTATCGTCGGTGCCGTCGCAGGCTTCGAAGGAGATCGGGAAGCGCGATACGAAGAACGTCGTCGGGCCGGTGCTCTCGAGATCCCTGGCGACGCTGTCGTTGATGCCATGAATGGCCGCGGAGATCACGACGACGACGAACACGCCGACCGCGATGCCGAGGATGGTGAGACCGGCGCGAACCTTGTTCGCCTTGATGGAGTCGAGTGCGATGGTGACGCCCTCGCCCATACCGTGCAAGCGCTGCGCAAAGACGTTCATGACTATTCCTGCCGCAACGCGGTGATGGGATCGAGGCGCGACGCGCGGCTCGCGGGGTAGACTCCGGCGACGATACCGACACCGGCGCCGATGGAAATGCCGACGATGACGGACCAGAGCTCGACGGCGGCAGGGAGCGGCGTGAGCACGGAGATGAGCTTGGCGAATGCGAAGCCCGTCGCGACACCAACGGCCGCACCGAGGGTACTCAGCGTCGCGCTCTCGACGAGGAATTGCGACATGATGTCGCGGCGCTTCGCCCCCAATGCCTTGCGGATGCCGATCTCACGCGTCCGCTCGGCCACGGCGACGAGCATGATGTTCATGATCACGATGGCCCCCACGACCAACCCGATGGCGGGCAGGGCGATCCCTGCCATCACGAGATAGCCCTTGATCTTGTTCCAGAATTCGAGCGCAGAGTCCGATGTCTCGAGCGCGAAATTATCCGGTTGATTCGGTCGCAGGCCGTGCCGCGCGCGCATCACCTGGCGCACGGACTCCATCGTCTCGAGCATGCCCTCGCGACTGGCCGTCTGGATCATGATCGCGTCGATGACGCCGTGCTTGTTCACGTAGCGGTTGAGCGCGGACTTGTGCGGCGCGATGATGAACTTGTCGAAGGAGATTCCGAACGCGCTGCCCTGCTTCTCCATGACCGCGATCACGGTATAGGGAACGCCGCGAATGGTGAGCTCGCGGTTGATGGGATCGAGCGCGGGGAAGAAGTAGTCGGCGACGTCCTGGCCGACGACGATGACGGGCATGCCGCGCTCGTATTCCTGCGGCGAGAAGAGACGGCCGCGCACCGGCGCCATCTTTTTGATGTCGAAGTAGTCGGCCGTCACGGTGTACGTCTGTACGCTCTTCGGCTTCGCGACATACCGCGATTGCGCCGTGAGGTTGTCGTTGCCGATCACGGCGTATTTCACATCTGACGGAAGCGCCTCGACGACGGGCTCGACATCCGTTTCGCGAATGCGCGGTCGGCGCTGCATTTCTCGCCAGTACTCGTCGTCGTGGTCGCCAATGTTGATGTTCGGCCGGTGACGGAGCTCGAACGAGTTGACCGCCATGATCTTGCCGACGACCTGATCCGTCATGTAGCGGCTCATGCCGCCGACGATCGAGACGACGGCGATCAGGAATGTGACACCAATCATGACGCCGAGCAGCGTGAAGAAGCTCTTGAGCTTCTGCACCCAGATGGTCTGCAGTGCGAGTCGTACCGCTTCGAAAAAGGGCATGCGGGACGTACGTCATACTGCCTTGAAAGTGTCAGGTCAGGGGCCGCTCAACCCCACCGCAACTGCCTACTCGTACCGGAGGGCGGTCACCGGATCGAGCTTGGCGGCCTTCGCGGCTGGCAGCATGCCGAACAGGATGCCCGTGACTGCGCTGGAACCCAATGCCGCGAGCACCGCCATTGGCGGCACGCTCGCGGCGATCGGGGTCATCTGCTTGATGAGCAGGGCCATGCCCGCACCGAGCACGAGCCCGATGAGCGCGCCGATGCCCGTGAGCGTCACCGCCTCGACGAGGAATTGCCACAGGATGGTGCCGCGCGTAGCGCCGAGGGCTTTCCGCACACCGATCTCGCGCGTCCGCTCCGTGACCGAGATCATCATGATCGCGATGACGCCGACCCCCCCGACGATGAGTCCGACCGCGGACAACACGACCATCACGAGGAAGAACGCGCCGAACACCTTGTTGTAGATCTCGAACAGCTGGTCCTGCGTGATGATCGCGAAGTCGTTGTCCGCGGCTGGCCGCAATCCATGGCGGCCGCGCATCGCCGCGATCACGTCGTCGATCGTCTGGGCGCGCGTCGCACCTGTCGCGGGAATGACCGACACGCCGATCTGATCGTACGTCGCGCCAAGGTGCTTGCGCGCGGCCTCGATCGGGATGATGGCCTTGGGGCTGTCGCCGCCACCGAGGAAACTGGCCTTGTAGTGATAGAGCCCGAGCACAAGGAACGGCTCGCCGCCGATGTTGATCGTCTTGTCGACGGGGTCGGACTCGCCGAAGAGCTGCTTCGCCATCTCCTCGTTCACGATCACGACGCGATCTCCGGCCAGCGCCTCCTGCGCGGTGAAATTGCGACCGGGATAGAGGTCGCCGCCGCCATCGATCTGTTGCCAGTTGCCCGTGTAGCCGACGACCGACACGCCACTGATCCGCTTGTCGCGATACGACGCACTGGACGAGGTCTGCAACTGCGCGCCGGCGATGCGGACGGACGGCAACTGCGCCATCGCGTCGACGTCGGTGAGCGTCAGCGGAGGATTCCGGCGATACTTGCAGGTCGCTTCCGTTCCGTCGCACGCCTCGAAGCTGATGGGAAAGCGCGAGACGAAGAACGTCGTCGGCCCAGCGCTCTCGAAGTCCTTGGCGACACTGTCGTTGATCCCGTGAATTGCCGCCGAGATCACGACGACGACGAACACGCCCACGGCGATGCCGAGGATCGTGAGGCCGGCGCGCACCTTGTTCGCGCGAATCGAATCGAGCGCGATGGTGACGCCTTCGCGCATCCCGAAGAGACGCTGTTGAAGCAGTGACATCTGCGGCATCGCCTACTCCTGCCTCAGCGCCGTGATGGGATCGAGCCGCGACGCGCGACTCGCCGGATAGACACCGGCGATGATGCCGACACCGGCGCCGATCGAGATCCCGACGATCACGGACCAGAGCTCGACGGCGGCAGGCAATGGGCTGAGCATCGAGATGATCTTCGCGAAGCCGAACCCGGTGGCGACGCCGAGTGCCGCGCCGACCGTACTGAGCGTCGCGCTCTCCACGAGAAACTGCGACATGATGTCGCGCCGCTTGGCGCCGAGCGCCTTGCGGATGCCGATTTCACGCGTGCGTTCGGCGACGGCCACGAGCATGATGTTCATGATGACGATGGCCCCCACGACGAGCCCGATGGCGGGCAGCGCGACGCCGGCCATGACGAGATACCCCTTGATCTTGTTCCAGAATTCGAGTGCGGAATCGGACGTCTGGAGCTCGAAATTGTCTTTCTGATTGGGGCGCAGGCCGTGCCGAACGCGCATCACCTCACGCACCGCTTCCATCGTCGAGACCATCCCGCCACTGCTCGGCGTCTGGATGATGATCGTGTTGATCACGCCGTGCAGGTTCACGAGCCGATTGAGGGGCGACGAGTGCGGCGCGATGATGAACTGGTCGAATGACTGGCCGAACGCACTCCCCTGCGTCTCCATCACGCCGACGACGCTGTAGGGTACCCCCTTCACGATCAACTCGCGGCCGAGCGGATCGAGCCCGGCGAAGTAGTACTTCGCCACGTCCTGGCCGATCACGATCGAGTTGCCCGCGTGGGCGTACTCCTGCTGGCTGAACAGCCGGCCCTTCTCCGGGGCCATGCGCTTGATGTCGAAGTAGTCGTTCGTCACCGTGAAGATACGAACGCCCTTGGGACGCAGTTGATACTTCGACTCGGCGGGCTGGCTGCCGACGCCCACGGCGGCATACCGCACGTCCGGCGGCAGCGCCGCAGCAACCGGAGCGATGTCCGCCTCCTTGATCGGTGGCCGGCGACGCAGCTCGCGACGATGCTCTTCGGAGTTGTCGCCGATGTTGATGCTGGGCCGCTGGCGCAGCTCGAACGAGTTGATCGCCATGATCTTCCCGACCAGCTCGTCGCTCATATAACGGTTCATCCCGCCGACGATCGAGACGACGGCGATGAGGAAGGTCACGCCGATCATCACGCCAAGCAGGGTGAAGAAGCTCTTGAGCTTCTGCACCCAGATCGTCTGGAGCGCGAGTCGAATGGCCTCGATGAACGGCATGCGGATTTCGTTGGGACGATGTGACGGGAGGGTAGCGAAAGCTACACTCCGTTGCCCGGCCTGTAAAAAAACAGGTCCCCCGCGTTCGCTCGGGTCGACACGGAGCGGTCGTCCCGGGCGCAGCGAGGGACCTGCGTTTCAGCCTTCGAGCTACACCGGCAGGCCGAGCTTCTCCACGAAGGCGGAGCGACGATCGTCACTGGCCAGGAGGCCGTCGCGGAGCACGACGATACGGCGGGCGTGTGCGGCGATATCCGGTTCGTGCGTGACCATGATGACCGTCTGGCCCTGCTCGGCCAGACCCTCGAACACCCGCATGATCTCCTCCGATGTACTCGAGTCCAGATTACCGGTCGGCTCGTCGGCGAGGAGGATGGACGGGTTGTTCACCAGCGCGCGCGCGATGGCGACACGCTGGCGCTGACCACCCGACAGTTCGTTGGGACGATGATCCATGCGGCTCCCCAACTGCACGCGCTCGAGCGCCTCCTTGGCACGGCGCTTCCGCTCTTCGCCGCTCACGCCCGCGTACACCAGGGGAAGCTCGACGTTGTGCAGTGCCGTGGCGCGGGGCAGCAGGTTGAATGTCTGGAAGACGAAGCCGATCTCCTTGTTGCGGACGCGCGCGAGCTCGTCGTCCGTCATCTTGGAAACCTGCGTTCCGTTCAGCCAGTACTCGCCGGCGTTCGGCGTGTCGAGGCAGCCGATGACGTTCATCAGCGTCGACTTTCCCGATCCGGACGGTCCCATGATGGCGACATATTCGTTGCGCTGAATGGCGAGGTCCACACCGCGAAGGGCGCGCACGACTTCACCACCCATGTCGTATTCGCGCTTGATGCCGCGCGTGACGATGACCCAATCCTTGTCCGGAGCGGCGCCCTGCGCCGCGACCACCGCCTGCCGCTCGGCGGTTGCGCCGAGTGGGGCTTCCAGATCTGTCGTTTCGTTGCTCACGATTTCGCCGCCTGTGGCTTCTTCGGGTCGACCTTCGTTTCGCGAACCACCGCGCTGTCCTTGAGCTCGCGGATCGCCTGGTAGGTGCCGGCGACGATCTTGTCACCTGCCTTGAGGCCACTCAGGACCTCGAAGTGCTTCTCGCCAGCGATCCCTACCTTTACGGGGACGAAGGTCACTCTGTTGTTCTTTCCGACCACGAAGACGCCTTCGACGTCCTTCTTGCCCACTTCCTTCTTGGGCCGCGCCTTGCCGAGACCGACCGCCGTGTCCCCCTTGGTGAGGGATTCGTTCTCACGGACGGTCAGGGCGATGATCGGAATCGAGAGGACCTGCTTGCGGGTGTCGGTGATGATCTTGGCCGTGGCCGAGAAGTCAGGGCGGGTTTCCGGCGGGGTGTCCACGAGCTGGATGGTGACCTCGTAGTCCACCGCCTGATCGGCGCCCTGCGAGGCCGTGGCACTCTTGACGGCGCTGTTGGAGATCTTCGTCACCTTGCCGTTGAAGGTCGTATCCGGAAAGGCATCGATCTGGATAATCGCGGCATCGCCCAGCTTGATGCGCGCAACGTCGGTTTCGTCGACCTTCACCCGGGTCTCCAGCACGCTCATGTCAGCGATCGTGAGCAGCGTGGCGGCATCCTTGTTCATCGTGCCCTGGATGGCCGTTTCACCGTTCTCGACGACGAGCCGCGTGACGCGTCCCGACATCGGGGCGTAAATGGAAGTCTTGCCAAGTGCGCTCTGGGCGTCGCGCAGCAGGGCGCTCGACTGGTCGACCGAGTGCTTCGAGGCGTCATACTGCGCCTTGTTGACGTCCACCGTGGTACGGAGCTGCTCCATCTGCTCGTCGGAGATGAGCAGGGGACTCGACTTCTTCATCTTGTTCATACGGTCGTAGCTCATCTGCGCCTGCTGCAGGCTCGCATTCTGCTGTGCGAGCTGCGCGCGCGCCGACGCCACGGACGCCTGCATCCGCTCGACGGCCGCTTGGGCCTGCTGTGCATCGATCTGGAGGAGGAACTGGCCCTTGGTGACCATCTGTCCTTCCTTCACCGCCAGCTTCACGATCTTGCCCGTGATGTCGGAGCTCAAGTCGACCTTGGTCTGCGGGCGGACCTGGCCGCTCGCGGTGACCGATGCCACGAGATCGCGATTCTGGACATCCTCGATGCGCACTTCGACGGCCTTGTTGCCTCGCTTCGCGGCGGTCAGCCCGCCGATCGCCGCCAGGATGATGATCACCCCGCCGAACACGGACAATTTCACACGCTTGCTCATTATAGGATTCTCTGTGGGGAGGTACTAACGGAGAGGATGACCGACCGCGTTTTCGAGCGCGGCGAAGGCTTTGTGGTAGTCGTAAACCGCATTCACGCGATCGATGAGCGCCTGCTCGTAGCTGCCTCGTGACGTGACGACGTCGAGGAAGGTGGATGCACCGACCTTGTAGCGCTCCTCGGCGAACGCCAATTCTTCCTTCGCCTTCGACGCATTCGTCTCCTGGAGCGCGACCGTCTGCACGGCCGTCTGGAGCGTGCGGTACGCCTGCGTCACGTCGGCCGTGAGCGCCAGGTCCTTCGCCTTGACGTTGTATGCGGCGTCTTCCTTGTCGACCTGTGCGCGCTGGACGCGCTCCTCACGACCGAAATTGTCGAAGATCGGGAGCGAAATCTGGGCGCTGAGCGATAGCGGTGACCGCTGAAAGCTGAAAGGAAACTGCTGGTTCTGCGAGCGGATCTGATCGGCCTGCGCCTGCGTGAACTGATAGCGCGCGCCGTTGCAACCGGCGCTCGGAAGTCCGACGCGCTGGCGGATGGAATCCTGCTGGAAGCAGCCGATCTGGGCGCCGACCACCTGGGCCTGCGCGATGCCCACGAGGTAGTCGCTATTCGTGTACTGATAGGAGTTGCCGCCGACACCAGTGCTGAGTGAGAGCGTGGGCGTGTAGGCGGACTTCGCGACGCGGACGTTGAGGTCTGCCGAGCGATCGCGAGCGCGCAGCGCGACGATGGCCGGATTCTGCTGGCGCGCGTCGTCGAGCAACTGGCTCAGGTTGAAGCTTGGTTTCACGATGGGAAAGTCGGTGACGAGCAGGACGCTGTCCGGCTGCGCGACACCCATCTGCTGGTACAGCCGCAGCTTCTCGATCTCGACGTTGTTCCGCTCGCGGAGCAACGCGACTTGCGACTGGCCAAGTGCGACCTCCGCGCGACGGATGTCGAGCGACGTGCCCGAGCCAACCGCGACCTTCGCCTGGGCGAGGTCCAGCTGTGCCTGTGCGGTAAGGACGAGCGTGTCCTGCAGCGCCGAGCGGGCCTTCGCTTGCAAGACGCTGAGGTACTGCTGCGTGACCGACGACCGAAGGAGCTCGGCCGAGCCGGTGATGTCTGCTTCGACGGCGTCCCGAGTGGCCATCGCTGCCTTGGGCGTCAGGAACGTCGACCTGTTCAGCCGGTAGTTGAGACCGATGTTGTAGCCGGACTGGAGCGTCGCCGAACTGTTGCTGAACGACTGCCCACTGAACACCTGCTGGCCTGCCTGCTGATAGCGGCTGCTGAACGACGCGTCCGCCGACGGCAGGAGGGCTCCCCTCGCGCTGCGGACAGCGGCGTCGGCCGTGCGGCGAGCACTCGCCTGCGACAGATAGACCGGATTGTTCCGCCGAGCGAGTGAGACTGCCTCGTCCAGGGTGAGCTGGGCGCCGGTGGGAGCCGTGTTGGCCTGAGCCCGGATCGCGCAGGGGACCATGGCGGAAACGACAAGTGCGAACACCAAAGTACGCATTGGAGGGAAAGTCCTGTGTGTTGGGTCACCGTGCCGTACGGCAGGGTGGCGCAGGCGGTTTCATGCTTGATGAAGCACGCCTGCGACGTTTAGACGGTCTGGCTATGCGTGCGTCACTGGTTCAGGCCGTATCATCGGGGCCGGGTGCGATGAACACCCGCGATCGCACTTTGTCCCTGATTCGCGCATAGATCGCGGCCCCCTTCGGCGCCGTAGCGAGCGTGGGGCGACCGATGGAGCCAGGGCTGCCCTGCGGGATCTTCAGCCATCCGCGGCGGTATCGCCGTAGCTCGTCGCGCGACATCATATAGTCTTCGGCCAGGTCCATCCGCACGAGGTGCGGCGCGAGGTACAGCATCAGCGAGGTATCGACTTCGTCGCCGTGCATCGGCTCGGACTGGCCCTCGAGGAGGTCGTGCAAGTCGACGGCAAAGATGTCCACCACCCTCACTCGCGCCGTGGTCGTAATGACGGTGGCGAGCGCCTCCTGATGTGGATCATGCTCGTGCGCCGTGAGTAGAATGAATTCCTTCACCCCGGTGGATTCCCACGTGTCGAGCAGGTCGTTGAGCATGCGGTGTAGCGTCTTTTTGCGCACCGACGCATTTCCCGGAAACCCACGCTCGGTGGCGACGTTGACACCATACTCGATGGTCGGCGCCCGCAGGATCCCGAACTCGGCGGAGAGGTCGTCGGCGAGAAGCTCGACGATCAGCGTGTCTGCGCCGAGGGGCATGTGCTTGCCATGTTGCTCACAAGTGCCCACGGGTACGATGAGCCGGCCGTCGCGCGCCAGCGTCTCGGCGATCTCTCCGGGACGCATGTCCTTGATGCGGCGCGGAACGGCAGTCGCGGGTACGTCCGTCTCGGGCGTGGAGTGAGTCATTCTGAACCGAACTGAGAAGCAATTCCTGCCGACCGCGGGAGCGCGCGCGTTGCTCGCGCCGGCGAGTGTCGCCGTGGCATTGCTCGCCGCGAGCGGTTGGCTCGCCGAGCCGCGCGTAGGTTATCTCGCCGCCTGTGCCCTCGCTACCGTCGCTGGTGCGATCACGCTCTGGCGGTTCGCTCCGACGCACGGACGCCGGCCGCTTGCCCTTGCCGTGATCGCGCTTTTGGTCGCGTCCATCATCGCGGGGCGCGCGCAGGTCCGACTGGAGCGCTTTGCCCGCGCGCCGGACGAAGTCGGGCGTCAGGAAGCTGCTGCCCAGCGCAACC
This sequence comes from Gemmatimonadaceae bacterium, assembly GCA_039915865.1. Classification (GTDB taxonomy): domain Bacteria; phylum Gemmatimonadota; class Gemmatimonadetes; order Gemmatimonadales; family Gemmatimonadaceae; genus AG11. The sequence goes on from JBDSML010000020.1 coordinate 39,081, forward strand.
GGCTCCGGCGGGGTGTCGATGACGAGCTGGCGGCCCTCAGGACCGTCGCTCGCCGCGCGCGGACGCTTTCGGCCGACGCTCGCACGGCAGTTCGACAGCTCGACGACGCGCTCGGTGACCCCGAGCACCGCGCGGCCATCAGGTTGCATGGGGACACGATGGTCGCGTGGGCGGGTACCCTGCACGCGGATCCGGCGCGTCTCACGGAGGCTACCGGCGTCGTGGCGTCGCCGTTCGGGCTCACGATCTACGTCGCCGACGACAGTGGATCCATGCGGACCATCGTCGCCTCGCTGCTGTATGCCGCATCGCCGGCCGATCATCTCACGCGCGGCTTCGCGCAGCGTCTGGGAAGCGGGGAAGTGAGCGAAGGCTTCACGTTCGCGCCACCCGCCGACACGGCGGGCGAGGACGAGCTGCGTTATGCGGATTCGGGGCGCCCGCTCTTCCTGGCGCGCGCGATCATTCCCTCGGCCGGCGAGGTGCGTTTCCGCCTGCTCGAGCGCGCGCGCGTTCGAGTGGGCATTGGTCTCCTCGCGGCGCTGCTGGCATTCTTCATCGCCGTGTCGCAGCGCGGCAGCGGCGCCGTGATGATCGTGGGTGGGGCGCTTGTCGTCCTGCGCAGCATCGCGATCATTCCCTTCAGCGAGTTCTCGACGCGCAGCCGTTTGTTCGACGCATCGGTGTTCTTCCTGCCGGCGGGACGCGCGTACACGTCGAACGCAGCGGCGCTCGCGCTCACCTCGGCGACAGTGTTGCTGTTCGTGCTGCTCGCGAAGCGGCGCATCGGGCGCAGGATGCCGCGCGGTGTCGCCGTGCTTCTCGCCGGCCTGACGATCGCCACCGGCCCGTTCGCGGTGCGCGCCTTGGCGCGTGGCATCGCGCCACCGGCGGAGGGCGCCGTGTGGGAGCTCTGGCTCATCTGGAACATCCCGCTCTGTCTCGCCGCCACGGCGCTGCTCGTCCTCGCGGGGTGGGCGGGAGGCAACGCACTGGGAGGCCGACGCGGCGTTCCGATCTGGGGCGGGCCGGCGATTGCGCTGCTGGCTGCCGTCCTGGCGCCCCTCGTGTGGCAGGCGCCCGGACAGTGGCCGCAGTGGTACACAATTCTGTGGGCGCTCGCCGTGGCGGGGGTCGTGCTTGCGCGGCCGTCGAATCGCTCGCTGCTGGCGTGTGCCGCCGTCGCGGCGCTCTCGGCGACGACCGTCGTGTGGGGGAGCGCATCGCGCGGTCGTGTGGAGTTGGCGGAGCGCGACGTACGAGGCCTGTCGGCGCCTGATGCCTACGGTGTGAAGCTGGCGGACCGTCTCGCGAGCGCGATGCAGGGCGACGAGCTTCCCGCGACCGCGCAGGGATTGCTCGAGCGCTACGTGACGTCGGACCTGTCGTCGTCGGGTTATCCGGTCGCGCTCGTGTCATGGCGCGGCAACAATATCGTGGCCGCCTTCGGCTCCGCACCGTTCGACGTGGCCTTCGACACGGTTGGCATGGCGGCACTCGCGGCCGAGACAAGCCAGTCGAAAGTGGTGGCGACGACGCGAGCGAGCGTGTACGGCGTACGCGTGATCGCGGTGCCGATGCGTGGAGGTGCGGCGACGATTCTCGTCGCGCCGAAGACGCGCCTCATCGGCGCCGACGCCTACGCGCGATGGTTGGGGCTCGCGTCCACGGAGAGCAACGAGCCGCCCTACACCGTGCAAGTGGTGAGCGACTCGGCGGTGGCGAGCGACGCCATTCTCTGGAAGCGCGTGAGTGGCGAGCTCCACGGAAACTGGCCGGTGCTCGGGCCGTCGGGCCCGGCGAGAGCGCACGTCGAGGTGGATCTGCGAGGTCTCGACACGCTGCTGCCTCGCGGTGCCCTGCTCGTGCTCATCGACCTGTTCTTCGTGTCGCTCGTGTGGCTGCTGAGCGCGTTCGCGGATGGTCGTGTCGGGCGTTGGCTGCGCATGCGTCGCCGACAGATCCGCAGCTATCGCGCGCGGCTCTCCGTCGTGCTGTTCCTCTTCTTCCTCGTGCCGGCCGCGGCGTTCGCCGTCTGGTCGTGGCAGCAGCTGTTCGACGACGCCCAGGCGTCGCGACGCCTGCTGGTGATGGAGACGATGCGGGCCTTCGCGGGGAATCCCAGTGAGCCGGGTTGGTTGAGCCGAGAGGGTCGTCGGCTCGACACGAAGCTGCTCGCGTACAAGTTCGGTGTGCTGAGTGAAGCGAGCGATTCCCTCTTCGCCGACTTCGCGCCGATGGGTCGGTTGCTCCGGCCATCGGTGGCGCTTGCCCTCAATTTCGCGGACGAGCTGAGCGCGACGATGTCGGAGCCTCTGTCGGGCTCGACAGGCATGCTTGGCTATCGCGTGCTGCCGGGCACGGGCGGTTCGGTGGTTCTCGCGGCGCCAGCACGCGTCGACAACTTCCTGCTCGATCGACGCCGGCGGGACCTGGGTGTACTCGTCCTGTTCGCGACGGCGCTCGGTGCGGCGGCGGCGCTGTGGTTGAGTGCCGTCGCGGCACGTCAGCTGGCGCGGCCCATCGCGTCGTTGCGCGAGGCGGCACGCGCCGTTGCGCGCGGTGAGAGCGAGCTGCCTCTCGAGGCGAACGCGGTGAGTGAATTCCTTCCCGTGTTCTCGGCGTTTCGCGCGATGGCGCGCGATCTCGGTGAGAGCAGGGCAGCGCTCGTCGAGGCGCAGCGTCGCACCGATGCCGTGTTGCGGACGGTCGCCAGCGGTGTGATCGCCGTGGACGAATCCGGTCGCATCATTCTGGCGAATCCGCAGGCGGAGGCGTTGCTGAGCAATGTGCCGGCGGCGGGCGAAGCGATCAGTCGGGTGGGGTCGGCGGCTGTCGCGGCGAGGGTCGCCGCATTCCTGCGCAGTGGGCAGGAGTCTGACGGCTTCGAGATCGAGCGAGCTGGGCGAACGCTGCGTGGACAACTCAGCTGCCTCGATCGTGGCGGCGCCGTGCTCACACTCGACGACGTCACCGAGCTCGCACGTGCGCAGCGTGTGCTGGCGTGGGGCGAGATGGCGCGCCAGGTCGCGCACGAAATCAAGAATCCACTCACGCCAATCCGGCTCGGCGTCCAGCATCTGCGTCGCGCGTTCGGGCGGCCCGAGTACGAGCAGGTGCTGGAGCAGAACGTGACGCGCATTCTCACGGAGATCGACCGTCTCGACGAAATTGCGCGCGCGTTCAGTCGCTACGGCAGTGCGCCGGAGGAAGGTCCGGCGCCGATTCCGATGGACGTCGCGGCCATCGTGCAGGATGTCGTGGCGCTCGAGACACTCGGCGAAGGCAACGTGCGGTGGTCGTCGGAGGTGCTGGCGAATATACCGTCAGCGCTTGGCCGCCCGGATGAGTTGCGCGAAGTGCTGCTCAACCTCTTCGAGAATGCTCGGCACGCGGGAGCAAGTCATGTCGCGGCGCGCGTGTCACTCGCGTCGCATGGCGAGGGAGGCGATCGCGTGCGCATCGACGTGATGGATGATGGCAGCGGTATCGCGGAGGATGTGCTGCCGAAGATCTTCGAGCCGCACTTCTCGACGCGGACGAGCGGCAGCGGGTTGGGGCTCGCGATCACGCGTCGCCTGGTGGAGGGCTGGGGCGGCGAGGTGTCGATCGAGCGTTCGAGCGGCGCAGGAACGACGATGCGCGTAGAGCTGCGAGTCTCGTCCTGACGTCAAGAGCTGCGGCAGCAGCTGACCACTGCTGGCTGCGTGGTGGCGTTCGACTCTGACGCAACCTCGCAGTCTTCAGCTGTAAGCTGAAGCCGGAGCTTACGGCGGTGCTATTCTGTGTTCCCCGCGTGAGCGCCGTCGGCGCTTCGCATGCGCACCGTCTTGATGTTCGTGAACTCGCGCATCCCGACATCGCTCAACTCGCGACCATAACCCGACGACTTCACGCCGCCGAAGGGGAAGCGCGGATCCGAGACGACCATGTCGTTCACGAACACGCTGCCCGCATCGATCTCGCGAGCGAAGCGCTGCTGTTCCGCACGATCGTTCGTCCACGCACTCGATGCGAGACCGAAGCGCGTGTCGTTCGCGATGCGAATGGCGTCCGACACGTCGTTGGCGACGAAGACGCACCCGACGGGGCCGAACATTTCGTCGCCATAGGCCGGCGCGTCCAGCGGGATGTCGGTGAGCACCGTTGCCGGAAAGTAGGCCGACCTGGGATCGCTGCGCTTCCCGCCACAGACGAGCCGCGCCCCCATCTTCACCGACTTCCCTACCTGCTCCTCGAGTTCGCCGGCGAGACGTACCGACGCGAGCGGACCGAGTTGCGTCGATTCGTCGAGCGGGTCGCCGACGCGAAGCGCCTGCATGCCCGCGGCGAACCCGTCGAGGAACTCCGTCGCGATGTCGCGATGGACGATGAACCGCTTCGCCGCGATGCAGCTCTGGCCGTTGTTGATCGTGCGTGCCTTGACGGCCGTGTCGATGGCGAGCGTCAGGTTCGCGCTCGGCATCACGATGAATGGATCGCTGCCACCCAACTCGAGCACCGTCTTCTTGAGCGCCTTGCCTGCCGCTTCGGCGACGCTGCGACCAGCGCCTTCACTCCCCGTGAGCGTCACCGCCGCGACGCGGTGATCGGCGATGATTCCGGCAACTGCCTTGTTTCCAACGAGCAGTGTCTGGAACACGCCTTCGGGTCCACCGGCACGACGCACGAGCGACTCGAGCTCGAGTGCACACTGCGGAACGTTCGATGCATGCTTGAGCAGCCCCACGTTTCCCGCGACGAGCCCGGGCGCGAGAAAGCGCACGACCTGCCAGAATGGAAAATTCCACGGCATCACCGCCAGCACGACGCCGAGCGGATCGTAGGCGACGAAGGACGTGTGGTCAGCATCGATGACCGATTCGTCGGCGACGAACGACGGTCCGTGCTCCGCATAGAAGCGACAGGCCATCGCGCACTTCGCCGCTTCCTCGATCGCCGCGCGGATCGGCTTGCCCATCTCGAGCGTCATCATGCGCCCGATCCGCTCCTTCTCTTCGTCGAGCAGGTCGGCGATCCGCGCGACGACCGCGCCTCGCTCCTGAATCGCGGTGAACCGCCACCGCAACGCGGCGTCCGATGCGAGTGCAAGCTTCGCTTCGATCTCCGCCGGCGTATGCTCGGCGAACTCGGCGAGTGTCTCGCCGGTTGCCGGATTGACCGATGCCATCGTCATCGCTGCCTCACGTCTCCATTCCCTCTTCGCGCCACCAGCCGTCCGCACTATCGTCGCTGCCGAAGAGTCGCTTCCACCATGGGACGCGCCGTTCGCGCTCGAGCACCGCACCAGCGGCGACGCGCCACGACTCCTGCATTTTGGTCGCGTCGGCAAAGCGATTTTCCGGCTGCGCCGCGAGGCCATGCTGCAACCACTCGCCGATTTCCGGGGCGTAGCTCGACACGTCGAGGCTGCCCGAGAGCTCGCGCGCCAGGATGACCTTGCTGTCGCTCTCGCCGAAAGGCGGCGCGCCGGAGAGCGCATACGCCACGATCGCCGCGAGCGAGAAGCAGTCGGCAGCAGCCTCCTGCGGCTCGCCGAGCAACTGCTCCGGTGGCGAGAACGCCGGCGTGCCCGACGTACCGGTCGTCTCTTCGCCGGCAGGATTCGCGATGCCGAAGTCGGCGACGCGCCAGCGACGATAGCGATCGATGAGGATGTTCTCGGGCTTGAGATCGCGATGCACGATGCCGACGCTGTGTGCCGCCGCGAGTCCGCTCAACACGCTGTCGATCTGCGGCGCGATTTCGGCGAGGGTGCGCGCACCGGCGCGCGCCACCAGGTCGGCAACCGATCCGCCCTCCGCCAGCTCCATCGTGTACCACGCGACGTCTCCGCGGCTGTCCCAATCGTAGATGGGGACGATGGCCGGATGCGCGAGCTGTGCCGCGAGACGCGCCTCACGACGGAAACGTCCCACCGCTCGCTCATCTCGCGCGACGTGCTGGTGCAGGAGCTTGAGCGCGACCTCGCGGCCAAGCGAGAGATCGCGCACGCGCCACACGGAGCCGAAGGTCCCCGCGCCAAGTGGGGCCAGCACCTCGTAGTCATCGGCGAGCGCCCAGCGGAGCCGCACTTCGGGCGACTCACGCGACGCGGCGGTCGTCTCTCCGCTGAGCGTGAGCACGGTGCGACTGCCGAGCACGCGGTCCATGGCGCGGACCATCGCACCCACGGAGTTGAAGCGCTTCTCGGGATCGCGCTGCAGCGCCCGGTCGATGACGTTCGACACGGAGGGTGGCACGTCCGGCCGGACGAGCGACACGGGAGGAATGTCGTCGCGCGGCGGAGTCTCGCCCGTGAGCAAATGGAAGCACAGCGCGCCGAGCTGCCACTGGTCGCTCATTGGCGTCGGCGTCCATCCGCTGCCCCACTCGGGCGGTAGCGGCATGCCGGTGGCGTCGGGTGACAGCCCATCCGGAATGGTCGCGATCGGCACTGCCCACTGCCAGCCGAGGAGCCACAGACGGCCCATCGGCGTCGTCCAGACGTTGTGCATGGAGAGCGCGCCGTGCACGCTCCCCGCGTCGTGGAGATAGGAGAGGGTCGAGCCGATCTCCCGCATCACGCGCAACACCTGCGGCACGTCCTCAGCGCCGGCGCGGCCAAGTCGCGCGCCCACCGTTTCACCGGCAATCCAGCGACGCAGGTAGCCCGGTCCGCGCGGACTGTCGGCAGACTTCGACCAATAATGATAGGTCGTCGGAACGGCAGGGTGGTTGCGATGCGCCAGCGCGCGCGCTTCAGCCTCGAGCCACGGGGAGTGGGCCGGCTCTGGCGCGGTGACGAGCGAAAGCGAGCGGCCCAGCGCGTCGATCACTTCCTGAAGGTGGCGATTTTGCTGCCATAACCCCTCGGATCCCCAGTTCCAGCCGGGCGGCAACAGCCACTCCGCGAGATGTTCGGGGAGGGCGAGCGAGACGCGCTGCAGGTCGCCCGACGCGCGGAGCGGGCGGTCGGTGATGGCGCGTGAGCGCACTGGCGTGCCGGACGTACGAGTCACGTGGTGAAGCTAGCGGTCGGATGGGCTGCTGGAGAGGTGTGTCGCCGCCAATGACTCACATGCGCGATTCTGCCAGGACCTGCTCGGCGGCGTGATGCAGCGCGGGCAGGAGCGAGACGTCCGGCAGGACGCTGACTTCCACGGTCCTGACGGAGAGTGGCTGACCGTTGGCGGGCGCGGCCGACGTCAGCGACGGGACGTGAATCGTCACCGCGACGATGCGCCACATGGTGCTCAAACGAGTCGTTCCATCGCTCTCCATGGTGTCGAGCTGCAGCACTTCGCCACGGGCCGGAATCACGTCGCTCTTGCAGTCGGCGAGCAGTTGCTCGTTGCGGTCGTGACGGGTGACGCGAAGTGTGATCGGCATCGCAGATTGGTTGGGGTGGGCCGCAAAGCTAACTTCCAGTGCAATGCTTCGCTCGGGAGGACCGCCTGCGAAACCATCCGGCAACATGCGTCGTACGGAGCACTGCAACCCGAACTGGATGGTTCCCATGTGGTTTCTCCTGAGCTTTGCCGTCTCGACCGTCCTGGCGATTCTCGCGTATGCGCAGGCGCGCAACTTCGTCACGCGGCGACTGCGATACGTCGATGCCGTGCAATCGGCCATCGCACCATGGATCGCGGGCGCTGCCGTCGCCGTCATTTGTCTTCCCATCGTTGCGTTCCTTCCGCTGGTTGGTGTTACCACCGCGATCACGCTCGGCCTGGCGGTCGGGGCAGGAGTCGCGGCGGGCGCTCGCGAAGTGCGACACAAGCTGCCGGGATACTGAGACGCCGTTCGCTATCTTTCAGAGATGGCGACCAATACCATTCCCGTTGACATCACCGATCCGGTAAACGCTCGCATTCTCTCGGTGAGCGAGGACCGGATCGCCGGCTTTCTGGACGATCCGTTCGAGGAGATCGCGCGACTCAGCGAGTTGCCGATCGAGACGGTCATCGAGCGGTTGCGCGCGATGCTGGAGGCGGGAGTGATCCGCCGGATTCGCCAGACACTGATGGCGACCAATCTCGCGCCCGGCGCCTTGGTGGCGTGGCAGGTGGCGGCGGCCCGCCTGGACGAGGGGTTCGACTACCTCGCGAAGGAAGATCCCTTTTCGGGGCACGTGGTCATTCGCTCGACGGACGCGGAGACGCAAGGCTCGGTCTATCGCCTCTGGACGACCCTCAAGGTGCCGCAGGGCTTCTCCATGCAACGACATTGCGAGATGCTCGCGTCGCGCATTGGTGCGACCGCATTTCGCATCATGCCGGCGAAGCGCCTGTTCGCGCTGGGCGTCGGTCATGTGCGTCGCAAGGGGATGGAACCTGGCAGCCGCTCCGACGAACCCGGCGCGGTGCTCGACACGAACATCGTCACGCTGTCCGAACTGGAATGGCAGGTGCTCGGCCCACTCAAGCGCGAGTTCGCCGGCGAGGACGTCACTGCGGAACCGTGGCGCCTGCGTGCGCGCGACGCCGGCGTGACGTACGAGGAGTTCCTCGACGTTGCACGGGGCCTCTCCGCCAAGAAGGTCATCGGGCGCTTCTCGACCTTCCTCGAGCATGTGAAGCCGTCCGCGACGGGCGAGCGCGTGACGCGATACAACGCCCTCTTTCACTGGCGCGTCCCGGAAGGTCGCGAGATCGAAGCGGGCCGCGAAGTGGGACGTTTCCACATCCTCACGCATGCGTACTGGCGTGAGGGCGGCGACGAGTTCGCGAACGTGAACATCATGGCCGTTGCGCATGGCACCGAGAAGGCCACGGTGCTGGAGCACAAGGCCGCGATCGACGCCCATCTGGAAGCCGTCGGCATTCCGGTGTCGTACACCAACGTTTTCTGGGGCGGTCGCAGCGAGATCAAGCCGTCGGAGATCACGCCGCAGGCGTACGACGCCTGGCTCCTCGAGCAGGGGATCGAACCGGCGTCGATGCGCGCCTGAGCGCGACACATGCGTCTCGTCATCATCGTCTACAACCTGTTGCCATTCGCGCTCGCCTTTCGACGCGACTTCCGGCGCTGGATCTTCTTCGGTGCACCGGCGAAGCGCACGCAGGCTGACCACGCACGACGCGCCGAGCGGTTGGTCACCACGCTCGCTGAACTCGGGCCGACGTTCGTGAAGATGGCGCAGGTGTTCGCTGGGCGTACCGACCTGCTCGCACCAGTCTACGCGCAGGCGCTGCTGACGCTCACCGATCAGGTGCCGAGTGTTCCGGTGGAGCAGATCGAAGCGATCATCATTGCCGAGTATGGCGCGCCGGCCGATGAGCTGTTCGAGCGATTCGATCGTGTACCGCTCGCCGCCGCATCACTTGGCCAGGTGCATCGCGCGCGCTACGACGGCGAGGAAGTAGTCGTGAAGGTGCTGCGGCCCGGCGTGGAGAAGCTCGTCGCCGAGGACGTGCGTGCATCGAAGCGGATTGTCGCGACGGTCGAGCGCTGGTGGCGGAATCAGCACGTGATCGGCACGCGCGTCGTGATCGACGAATTCGCGGTGCGCGTCGCCGAGGAGATGGACTTCCGCATGGAGGCAGCGCACGCCGCGTCGATCGGCGCGAACTTCGCGGGCTCACCGCGCATCTGGATTCCGCGTGTCGTCACGCCGATGGTGCGCCAGCGCGCGCTGGTGCTGGAGTACTGCGAGGGCCAGCGCATCGATCGTCTCGACGCGTGGATTGCCGAAGGGCGCATCAAGCCGACGCAACTCGTGCGCGAAGTGATGGAGCTCTATGCGCGCATGATGCTCGTACACGGCCTCTTTCACGCCGACCCGCATCCGGGCAACATGCACGTGGCGCCGGATGGACGCATCATCCTGCTCGACTTCGGCATGGTGGTGCGCGTGCCGCTGTCGCTGCGGCGTGAGCTCGTCGCGGCGATCTTCGCGGCGATTCGCAAGGATCCCGACGCGCTGGCGGAGAGCTTTCACATGCTGGGGCTTGTCGCGACGGGAGCGGACCCGGAGGTCATTCGCCGACTCGCCGCGACACTGCTGTCCGTCGCCAACCTGCGCACGACGACGCGTGAGCGCGTCGAGTTGCTCGCCAACGAAGTGCTGGCGGAGCTCTACGACTGGCCGATCGTGCTGCCGAGCCAGTTGGTGTATTTCGCGCGCACGGCGTCGCTCATCGAGGGGTTGGGCACGCACTACGATTCGCATTTCAACGCGCTCTCGTTCGCCACACCCATCGCATTGTCTCTTCGCGGCCCGATCCTCGAGTCGCTTTATCCGGACGGCCCGAAGCCGACCATGGATACGGCTCGTGTGGTCGGCGCGGCCATCGGCGCCGTCGCGCGCATCGTGCGGCAAGCGTCGCGCGATGTCTACGGTGCCGTGCGCGATGCAATTGCCGAGGCGGCATTGCCGTCGTCCGACGCGTTGCGCGGCGAGCCGTTGCTGCCCGCCACCAACGGTTCTGCCGTGCAGAAGCGTACTACAGTCGACTGACCGAACTGCGGACGCGAGCGAGAGCCGCAGCCAACTCCCTCGCTTTCTGTGTTTCATGCGCGTTTCTGCAGTGCTTCGCTATACGTTCGCTGCGCTCGTCATCCTTGCAGCGGCCGCGTTCCCGGCTCAGGCCCAGGTCGGCTCGACGACCGACATCATCATGGGCAGGGTCACCGGCCCCGATGGCAATCCGGTCGCCGATGCGCGCGTCGAGGTGAAGTCGGTCGAGACGGGCATCACGCGGCGGAAGACGACGAACGAGAAGGGCGAGTACTCGATCATCTTTCCCGATGGCGGCGGCTCGTACGAAATGAAGGTGACGTCCATCGGGTACGGACCGTATTCGACGAACGTCAACCGCCAGTCGGACGAAGATCGTCTCGTGGTGAACGTGCGCCTCACGCGCGCGCCGCAGGTGCTCGCGACGGTGCAGGTGCGCGCGCGCACCGACAATGGCAACGCGGCCGATCGTCCCACTGCGGGCAGCACGGAGCGCAACCTCTCGGCAGCGCAACTCGACCGGCTGCCGATCGACAAGGGCGATCTCGCGTCGATCGCGGCACTCGCGCCGGGTGTCATCGGCACGTCGGCGACCGATTCAACCGTCGCGTCGTTCTCCGTCGGCGGGCAGCCGACCAACCAGAATCAGATCACGCTCGACGGCTTGAGCTTCGGCTCGGGGTCGGTGCCGTCGGAGGCCGTGCGCAGCACGCGCGTCATCACGAGTACCTACGATGTAAGCCGCGGACAGTTCACGGGCGGCCAGGTGGCGTCGACGACGCGCGGCGGCACGAACAACGTGCAGGGTGTGTTCACCTACGCGCTGCGCGATCCCGAGCTCGAATTCGTCGACGAGTCGTCGGCGACATTTGGGCAGAAGTATCAACAGAACTCGCTGAGCTTCGGGCTCGGCGGACCGATCAAGGAAGACGAAGCGTTCATCTTCGGCGCTGCGTCCGTCTCGCGTCGCACGAATCCGCTGTCGTCGCTGCTCGCGGCGAACGAACAAACACTCTCACGCCTCGGTGCGAGCCCGGATTCCGTCACGCGATTCCTCGATCGGCTCAACACGATCGGCGTGCGCGCGACGCTGCCTGGCATTCCCGACGAGCGGCTCGCAGATCAAGCGTCGGCGATCACGCGCTTCGACTGGTCGTTGGGCGAGACGAACACGCTGACGCTTCGCGGCGACTGGCGCGGCTCGCTCCAGGACGGCACGCGCATCTCGGCGATGTCGGTGCCGACGACCGGCGGCAACCTGCGCACGGCGGGCGGCGGTATCATGGCGACGCTCACGTCGCACGTGAACGGGTTCATCAACGAGGCTCGTGTCTATCAGTCGAGTGACAGGCAGAACACCGAGCCGTATCTCATTGCACCGGACGGACGCGTCACCATGGCGGGACAGCTCGCCGATGGGACGCAGAGCGTGACGAGCCTCCAGTTCGGCGGCAATCCGTCGCTGCCACAGGAGACGCACACGCGGCTGTTCGAGGCGAGCGACGAAGTCAGTTGGGTGAGCGGCGGCGGCGCACACCGCGTAAAGCTCGGCGGACTGCTGAACGCCGATCGCTCGACGGTTGGCGCGATCCCGAATCGCTACGGCACCTTCTTCTACAATTCACTCGCGGACTTCGAGGCGAACAAGCCGTCGCAGTTCACGCGCACGATTTCCGGCCGCGATCGTCTCGCCGGCAGCAACAACGCCGCGCTCTACCTTGGCGACGCCTGGCGGAAGTCGACGGCATTTCAGGCGACGTATGGCCTGCGCCTCGAGGGCACGCGCTTCCCGCGGGATCCAGATTTCAACGCCGAAGTGGAGACGTTGTTCGGCAAGCGCACCGACCACTCGCCGTCGGAGCTCCACCTCAGCCCTCGCGTCGGCTTCACGTATTTCATGGGCGCGAATCGCCCGGCCAATCCGGCAGGCCAGGGTGGCACGGGCCAGCAGGGCGGCGGCGGTCAGGGCCGAGGTGGTGGCAACTTCGGCGGCTTCAACGCGCAGAGCTGGATTGTTCGTGGCGGCATCGGCGAATTCCGCGGAAAGATCTCGTCGAATCTGGTCGCGACCGCAGTGGATGCGACGGGACTGGTCGGTGGGCAGTCGACGCTGACGTGCATCGGAGCCGCCGTGCCCACTCCGGACTGGACGGCATTCCTCGGCGATCCGGCTTCCATCCCGACGCAGTGCGCGCCAGTTGACGGTGGACCAGTGGTGCTTCCCCTCGCGAACCAACGTCGCAACGTGACGACGTTCGCCTCGGACTTCGGTGCGCCCAAGGTGTGGCGCGGATCGCTCGGCGCGAGCCGTCGCTTCTTCGAGCGCTACAACTTCAGCGTCGACGGATCGCTGGCGTACGGCCTCAATCAGACTGGCTCGCACGACCTCAATCTCGATGCGGCGCCGAAGTTCACGCTGTCCGGTGAGGATGGGCGCCCCGTCTACAGCCCGCCGGACGCGATCATTCCGACGACCGGGGCGACGACCATCGCGTCGTCGCGCCTGCACTCCGAGTACGGCAGCATGAATGAGATCACGTCGGCCTACCGCTCGATCTCGTCGCAGGTCACGCTGTCGGTCGGCGGTCTCACGATGCAGGGCATCACGCTCAACGGCAGCTACACGTTCCTTCGGTCGCGCGACCAGCAGAACGGATTCGCCGGCGGGGGCGGTGGCGGTGGCTTCGGCGGTGCGTCGACCGCGGGTGATCCGAACATCGTGTCGTGGGGCACGTCGGATCTCGAGCGTCGTCACTCGCTGCTCGGGACGATCACCTTCCCGGCGCGTTCGTGGGTGGACATCACGGCGATTGGTCGCCTGACGGCGGGCCAGCACTACACACCAGTCGTGGGCGGCGACGTCAACGGCGACGGTTCGCGCAACGATCGCGCGTTCATCTTCGATCCGTCGGCGACAGCAGATACGGCAGTGGCAAACGGCATCTCACGTGTCCTCGCGAACGCGCCGTCGCGCGTGAGCTCGTGCATTCGCTCGCAGCTCGGCAACGTCGCAGGCCGCAACAGCTGTTCGGCACCGTGGTCTCCGTCGCTCGACCTGCAGATGAACTTCCGGCCGGATGCACTCGGCCTTGCGCGCCGGCTCACGCTGTCGCTGCAGCTGCAGAATGGTCTCGTCGGGCTCGACCAGTTGTTGCACGGCAACAACCTGCACGGCTGGGGACAGCCCGTCATTCCCGATCGGACGCTGCTGTATGTCCGCGGCTTCGATCCGTCATCGCGGACGTTCAGGTATCAGGTCAACGAGCACTTCGGCGTCGCGAATGGGCAGAACAGCGCGTATCGCGTTCCGTTCCAGATCGGATTGCAGGGCCGCCTCAGCGTCGGACAGGATCCGGCGCGCCAGCAGATCGGTCGCATTTTCGGTGGCGGCGGCCCGGGCGGCAACTCGGTGGAGGCGTTCAAGGCGCGCCTCTCCCGTCTCGTACCCAATCCGTTCCTCGCGACGATCGCGCTCGACGACTCGCTCAAGCTCGCACTGACGGCGGAACAGAAGACGAAGTTGAAGGCGTTGTCCGACGAGATTGCGCCAATCGCCGACAAGCTCGCGGGCGAGATTGCCGAAATTCTGGCACAGGCGGGAACGGCGCCGGACCCGCGTGTGGTCGGCGTGAAGGTGCAGGGCAAGCAGGCGGAAGCTCGTGCGCGGGGTGAGAAGGCGATGGCCGATCTCAAGGCGACGCTCACGCCGGAGCAGTGGGCCAAGCTTCCCGATTCGGTGAAGACGATGGCCGGCAATCGCGGACTTGGCGGCGATGCCGGCGACGGCGGTGGTCGTGGTCAGGGGGGCGGCGGTCGCGGAGGGCGGCCGCCTTCCAACTGATCGTCGCTAGAGCGCGACGCGAAGTATCACGCCTGCGGTGAGCCCGACCTTCGGGTTGCGATACGAATCGGTCGAGCGCGCGAAGAACGGATCGATGCTCGCCGCGCTCGTGATGGGCACTCGCACACCGACCGTCGCATCGATGCGATTGAGGTCGTTGACCCTGGAGTCGTAGTACAGGTCGGACTGGATGTACGGAAATGCCGCGCGGTTGCCGACGTTGACGTCATGGCCGATGGCCGCGCGGCTGGTGTAGCGCTGTGTCCATTTGCCTGCGACGGCTCGCGCCTCGAACCGCGTTCGCGTGCGAAGGTCGAAGCCTGCGGGCAGTCCGACATTCGCGTAGAACGTGGGGATGTAGCGGTGCTCGACGACACCGGAGATGTATTTCACCTGCCGCAGTTCCATCGCCACACTCATGCGATGCACCTGTGGCGAGATGATGCCGACGCCGAGCTGGACTTCGTTCGGCGCTTCGTCGCTCATGTCGAGACGCTCGTCGAGCAGGAGCGTGACCCCGTAGCCCTGCACTCGTGGCAGGGTGACGATGACTTCCGACCTGTACTCATGAAGCTTGTGCTGCGCTGCCGAGTCTCGCGCAAGCGAGATGAGAAGCGACACCGCGAGAAGGACTCGACGCATGCATCCGGGAGAGGGGTGATGGATGGCACAAGCTAGCGCGCCGACGACGCACCGACGAGCCGGCACGCTGCTGTCGTCGCGGCGACACGCACGATACCTTCTGCCCACCCGATTCCCGGATGCCTGTGAAACTGCGCTTCCCACTCATCGCACTTCTCGCCACCACTGCGTGTGCCCAGGCCACGCGCGGCGCTGATGCCGCGTCGTACGACGTCGTGATCAGCGGCGGCAGGATCGTGGATGGCACGGGCAATCCGTGGACGTACGGCGACGTCGGCATCGTCGCCGATCGCATCGCGGCCGTCGCCGCGCCCGGCGCGCTGGCGAACGCCCCGGCTCGCCAGCGCATCGATGCGCGCGGACGCGTCGTCGCGCCGGGCTTCATCGACATTCAGGCGCAGTCGTACGACGCCCACCTCTTCGGCGACGGCCGCGTCATCAGCAAGATCTCGCAAGGCGTCACCACCGAAATACTCGGCGAGGGTGGCACGCCGGCGCCGGTCACGCAGTCACAGATCGATGCCCTCGCGCCCGCGGAGTCGGTGACGAAGGCGATGAGCCAGCACTTCATCGGCGCGCACGGTTTCGGTGCGTGGCTCGACGCCATGGAGCGTCACGGCAGCAGCGTGAACATCGGCTCGTACCTCGGCGCCGAGAATCCGCGCATCATCGCGAAAGGGTACGCGGAAGGTCGTGCGAGTGCAGCAGAGCTGGACACCATGCGTCGAGTGATGCGGGATGCGATGCGCGACGGTGCATTCGGGCTCGCCAGTGCGTTGATCTATCCGCCCGGCGCGTACGCCAGCACCGACGAGCTCGCGGCGATGGCCGAAGCGATGGCGCCGTATCATGGCGTCTACATCTCGCACATTCGGTCGGAGGACGATCAACTCCTCGAGGCGCTCGACGAAGCACTGGCGATCGGCCGGCGCGGCGGAGTGCCGGTGGAGATCTATCATCTGAAGGCCGGCGGCACGCGCAATTGGCCGAAAGCCGCGCACGCGGTCGCCAAGCTCGACTCGGCGTGGCGCGCGGGGCAGGACGTCGGCGCGACGATGTATCCGTATCCGGCGTCCTCCAACGCGCTGAGTGCGTGCATCCCGTCGTGGGCCAGCGCGAACGACAGCCTGCTCGCCAACCTGCGCGACCCGGCAAAGCGCGCACGAGTCGTCCGCGAGATGAGCGACATGACGCCGGGTGCGAACCAGGGATGTCAGCTCGACGGACCGTCGGTGATCATGGTCGTCGGCATCACGCGGCCGGAGCTCAAGAAGTATGAAGGCTGGCGTCTCGACCGCATCGCGTCCGACCTCGAGCGTCCGTGGCCGGAGACGCTCGTCGACCTGGTGCTGGCCGAGCAGGCGCGCGTCGGCAAGATCACGTTCAGCATGAGCGACGCGAACGTCGCCATGCAGCTCGCGCAGCCGTGGGTGATCATCGGCAGCGATGCCGAAGCCCACGATCCGGCGACGGCGCAGGGCATGACGCACCCGAGGGCATATGGGACCTTCGCACGCATGCTCGGCAAGTACGTGCGCGACGAGCACGTCCTCACGCTCGAGGATGCCGTGCGCAAGATGACGTCAGCCACCGCGGCGCTTCTCGGCATCCGCGATCGGGGTACGCTGCGGTCCGGGATGTTCGCCGACATCGTCGTGTTCGACCCGGCGACGGTCATCGACAGGGCGACGTACGAGCGCCCTCACCAGCTGGCAACGGGAATCGACGTGGTGCTGGTGAACGGGGTCGCAGTGTGGCGCGACGGCGCGGCCACCAAT
The DNA here is from genome assembly GCA_039915865.1 of Gemmatimonadaceae bacterium. GTDB lineage: Bacteria > Gemmatimonadota > Gemmatimonadetes > Gemmatimonadales > Gemmatimonadaceae > AG11. The sequence goes on from JBDSML010000020.1 coordinate 55,783, forward strand.
GCGCTGCCGGGGCGCGCCCTGCATGGGCCAGGATGGTCGCCGTGACCGTGCTCACCGCCTTGGCATTGTGTCTGCCATACCGATCAGCATGACTCTCTTTCGATGCGCCCTGGTCGTCATGGGCGGCCTGCTCCTCGTCGTGCCAGCGGGACAGGCGCAACGTGGCAAGAAAACACCGAAGAGCAGCAGGCCACAGGAGCTTCGGGGCTCGAAGGAAAGCGTCGAGAAGATGTACGACTTCGCGCGCTCCAATGGACTGCCATTCTACCTGACCCCAACGAACGTCCGTGACGCCGTTGCGTTGCAGAAGCTCGTGCCACTGCTCGGGGACGCCACCTACGAGCTCACGCGTGGCGTGGGCTACTCGTATGCAACGCCAGAAGCACGGCAGTTCGTCCAGGCCTTCGCTCCGCAGTATCTCGCCGCATGCGGCACGCCGCTCATGGTCACCAGCGCCGCTCGGCCCATCAGCCGCCAGCCGCGCAACGCCAACCCGCACTCCGTGCACCCAACGGGCATCGCGGTCGACCTGCGGCGTCCCCGGGCTGGAGCGTGCCTCACCTGGCTGCGCGGCGCGCTCGCAGAGCTCGAGAACAAGGGGATCATCGAAGCCACCGAAGAGCGGCATCCGGTGCACCTGCATCTCGCGGTGCTCGTTCGTCCGGGCGAACCCGTGGTGCTGCCGCAACTCGTCGCCGCGTCAGTCGGCGCCAAGTCGGCCAGCGCCGTGGCGAACAGCACGCGCTGACGGAACCAGCGGCGCAACCAGCGGGTTGCTCCCGGCACACGCCACGCGGACCACAATGACTGTTTCGCTCTTTACACCGTTCCCGCTTCGCGGGCTGACGCTGCGCAATCGCATCATCGTCAGCCCGATGTGCCAGTACTCGAGCACCGACGGCTTCGCGACCGAATGGCATCTCGTCCACCTCGGCAGTCGCGCCGTCGGTGGCGCGGCGCTGGTGATCGCCGAAGCGACCGCCGTGTCGCCGGAAGGCCGGATCTCTCCCCACGATCTCGGCATCTGGAGCGATGCGCACATCGAACCGCTCCGGCGCATCACGACGTTCATCGACGAGCAGGGTTCGATCGCCGGGATTCAGCTCGCGCATGCCGGGCGCAAGGCGAGCGTCGACGCACCGTGGCGCGGCGGCACATCACTCGACGAATCGCAGGGCGGATGGCGTCCGCTCCTCGCGCCCAGTGCCGAGGCGTTCTCGTCGCGCACGGCGGTGCCGCTGGCGCTGAGGGTCGAGGAGATCCATCGCATCACCGGCGACTTCAAGCGCGCGGCGCAGCGATCGCGCGAAGCCGGATTCCGCGTCATCGAGCTGCATGCTGCACATGGCTATCTGCTGCATCAGTTTCTCTCGCCGCTGAGCAACACGCGGACGGACGACTATGGCGGATCGTTCGAGAATCGCGTGCGCTTCACCCTCGAGACCGTCGACGCCGTTCGGTCGGTGTGGCCGGAGGAGCTGCCGCTGCTCGTTCGCGTCTCGTCCACGGACTGGGTGGAAGGCGGGTGGGACATCGAGCAGTCCGTGGAACTCTCGCGCCTGCTGAGGCAGCGCGGCGTGGATCTCGTGGACTGCTCGTCGGGAGGCAACGTCGCGCGGGTGACGATTCCCGTGGGTCCGGGCTACCAGGTCGAGTTCGCCGAGCGCATTCGGCGCGACGCCGGAATCCCCACGGGAGCCGTCGGACTGATCACCGATCCGCGACAAGCCGAAGAGATCATCGCGAGCGGAAAGGCCGACGTGGTGATCCTCGCGCGCGAGCTCCTGCGCGACCCCTATTGGCCACTGCGCGCCGCGAAGGTGCTCGGCGCGTCGATCGCGTGGCCTGATCAGTATCTCCGCGCTTCGGATTGAAACACTACCCAACCCGATAGGCAGGCCTTCCATTCGGCGTCGCGCGCACGTCAACTTTGTACGTCGCCGATGACGACGTCATTCATCTCCTGCCGAGGTTGCGCTCAATGTCCGCCGACGATTCTTCCAAGGTTTCCCGTCGCTCCTTCGTGAAAGGATCAGCGACTACTGCGGCCGCGCTCGCGCTCGGCCCGATGATCGTCCCACGTCACGTGCTCGGCATGGGCTATCAAGCGCCGAGCGATACCCTGAACGTCGCGATGGTCGGGATCGGCGGCATGGGCATGTCGAACATGCAGGCGCTCGTCGCTGCCGGTGTGAACATCGTCGCCATCTGCGATGCGGACTTCGCATATGTCGAGCGCTCCCTCGCCGGGCGCATGCGTCCCCCGCAGGGCCAAACGGCGCCGTCCGCGTCGGCTGTCGCACTGAAGGCCGCGTACGACAAGGCGGCAAAGTACACGGACTACCGGCAGATGCTCGAGAAGCAGAAGGACATCGAAGCCGTCTCGATCGCGACGCCGGATCACCTGCATGCCGTCATCGCCTATGCGGCGATGAAGGCCGGCAAGCACGTGTACGTGCAGAAGCCGCTCACGTATTCGGTGCAGGAGGCGCGCATTCTCGCCCGGACTGCTCGGGAGACAAAGGTCGTCACGCAGATGGGCAATCAGGGTCACTCGATGGAGGGCACGCGCCGCATCGTCGAGCTGATCAACGCCGGCGTGATCGGCCCCGTGCGCGAGGTGCACGTCTGGACTGACCGTCCGCAGCGGTACTGGGCCCAGGGCATTCCGCGTCCGGCGGCTCCCGGTACACCAGCGCCAGCCATGCCGGCGCCCGCAGCCAATGCCGCGCCACCGCAGTGGAACATGCGCACCGTCGATCGCGCGGTGCTCAAGGCGATGGCCGAGAATCCGCAGGAGATCCCCGCGGGTCTCGAATGGGATCTGTTCCTCGGACCCGCCAAGCAGCTGCCGTATCATCCGGCGTATCACCCGTTCAGCTGGCGCGGGTGGGTGGACTTCGGTGTGAGCGCCATCGGGGACATGGGCGCGCATCTCATCGATCAGCCCTTCTGGGCGCTCGGCCTCCAGTATCCGACGAGCGTGATCGCGTCGTCGACGCCATGGGGCGGTTCCGCCAAGGATCCGGGTACGTATCCTCTCGCCATGACGGCACGCTACGAGTTCGGTGCTCGTGGCTCCGCTCCTCCGGTCGCGCTGCAGTGGTACGACGGTGGGCTGATGCCGATGCTCGGCGGTGACTTCGAGCTGCCGCGCGGCGATGGCGGTGGCGGCGTGTTCGTCGGCGACAACGGATTCCTCACATACGAGACGTACGGCAACAACCCCAAGGTCTACGGCTCAGGCGCCGCGCGTGCGGAGCAGGTGGCCAAGTCGGTGCCGCGGATCACGGTGTCGCACGAGGCCAATTGGGCGTCGGCCTGCAAGGGTGACGGCACGTCCAGCTCTCCGTTCGACTACGCAGCGCGTCTCACGGAGACGATGCTGCTGGGCGTCGTCGCGCTCCGCGCCGGCCAGTCGCAGAAGATCCTGTACGACGGTGCCGGCATGCGCGTCACCAACAACGCCGACGCGAACCAGTGGCTCACGCGCGAGTATCGCTCGGGTTGGCAGCCGTGGAGCTCTGCAGAGGCGGCAGCGGCAGCAGCGCTCTGACCTTCTGACGGTATGAGCACGAGCGGCCGGATCATCGCAACGATGATCCGGCCGTTTCTCATTCCGTTATTGATGCCACGACGCGACGACCCACTTTCCCTCTTCGCGCAGGAAGAGCGCGCGCAGTCGCACGCTGTCCCTGTCCGCCTGCAGCGCGACACCGTTCTCGTTTGGCGCCACCGTCAGCAGGTAGTCCACCGCGACCGAATCACGACCCACGTCGCGCGGCGGATCCTTCACCACCACGCGCTGATGGCCGGTCTCGACCCGCCACCCGCGCCGACGCGAGCCGCTCGACACCGAATCGCCGAGCAGCGGCGTCCATCCCCGCGCGAGACGAGCCCTCGAGTCGCGCAACGTCGCCGCGCACCATCCCGGCTCGACCACGGGTCCTGCCGCCGTGTCGCGCAACGCGACCCAATCGGCCAGCACAAGCGCGCGCCAATTGCCGACGTGCTTCCTCACCACCGCGCTGTCGGCGTTCGCGCGAAACTTCGCGATCACCTCGGCGCAGGAAAACCAGGGCGGGCCGTCCTTCCACACGGTCGCGACGGTCACCGCCGAGTCGAGCGCCGGATTGGCCTTGCGCAGAATGCGCAATGCGGCGTCGCTGTTCGGCGTGCGGTCACACGCCGATGCGAGCAGGAATATCAGGAGAAAGAGGGGGCGCCGGGACATTGCTGTCTCGTAGTGCGAAGTGCGTTCCGTCTCGGATGCTGGCGTTGCTATTTCGGTCTTTGTTCGGTATGCTTTCATCGTGGACGCCAAGGCAGCAAGGGAGCAGACGACGTTTTTTGCCGAGCCTGAACGCGCGGGGGGCCGGCGGCTGCTTCCGGTACTCGATGAGCAGAAGGACATCCGCTACTTCGCCGCCACGCCGCGCAGCGTGATGAACGGACCGAAGGCGACCGGCATGGGCTTCTGGTCGATCAATCCGTACGTCGGCTGCGCGTTCGGCTGCGCCTACTGCTACGCCCGCTACGCGCATCGCTATACGGCCGAACGGCTCGCGACGGCCGCGGACCAGGGCGATGCGGACGCGTTGCCGACCGACGAGCTGCCGCCGTGGCTCGCCTTCGAACGCCGCATCATGATCAAGCGCGAGGCGCCGGAACTCGTGCGTCGGGCGCTCGCTCGGCCCGGCACACTCGAGGCGCTGCGACGTGAGACAGTCGTCATCGGCACCGCGACCGATCCCTATCAACCAGCTGAACGACGCTTTCGCATCACGCGTGGCGTGCTGGAAGTGCTCGCGGAGCAGGTGGGCATTCGCGTCGCGATCATCACGAAGAGTCCCCTCGTTACGCGTGACGTCGACGTGCTGCGCCGCATCAACGAGCGGTCGCGCCTGACCGTGCACATCTCGCTGATCACGGTGGATCGCGGGATCGCGCGCATCCTCGAGCCGCGCGCGCCGACACCGGAGGCACGACTGCGCGCGATCGCGCGACTCAGCGCCAATGGCATCGAGGTCGGTGTCAACTGCATGCCTGTATTGCCGGGCATCACGGACGCGCCGGAGATGATCGAGGAGCTCGTGCGCTCGGTGAAGGTCGCGAACGCCTCGTACATCAGCGCCTGTGCGTTGCGGCTGCAGGCGACGGCGCGCGACAGGTACCTGCCATTCATCGCGTCGGAGTTTCCCGAGCTCGCGCAGCGGTACCAGCGCGCGTACGCCACCGGCTATCAGGTGAGCGAGCGATATCGCGACGGTCTTTCGGCGCGGTTCAGGATTGTGTGCGATCGCAACGGGATCGCGTTCGGGCGGCGCAATCGCGTCGCCGGCGAGGACGACGATGGCGGCGAGGATGAGATCGAGGTGGAAGTCGCATCAACGCAGCTCGGCCTATCGATCTAAGCCAAACGCTTTCGAAAGTCCCCGAAGGTCGCCATTACCAATTTTCGAGCATATGCTAAAATTCTAGCGCTTCACGCCCCGATGAGGTTTGTAGCCAGCCAACGGTGTCGGCGCGTACGGTGTCCAACGCGAGTTCCGGAAACCAGCTCCGACATCCCACTCATGCGCCCTCGTCACTTGCTCGCCGCCTTATCTGTCCTCGTGGCCATTCTCGCCAGCACCCCCGCGCTCGCCCAGAACGTGCCGGAGATCATCCGCGGCCGCATCACCGACGACTCGACCCGAGGAGTCGTGGCCAGCATCATGGTCACGCGCGGGCCCGATCGACTGACGCAGCAGACGACGAGCGACAGCACGGGCAAGTACAGCGTGCGCTTCGAGGAAGGGACGGGCGATTACCTCGTCTACGTCAGCGCGGCGGGATTCAACCCTGTGCGGCGCCGAGTGACGCGGGCGACGACAGAGCATGAGTTTACCGCGGACTTCGCGCTCTCCCGCAACATCGCGATGCTCGCCACTCAGAACGTCACCGCCGACCGCGCCGTCCGTGCGAACAACGACGTGTGGCCCACCGACCTCGAGCCCGGCTCCTCGGAGAAGTGGCGCGACGGAATCAACGGCGCCATTCCACCCACCATTGCCGGAGATCTCAACGCGATTGCCGGGACGATGTCCAACGTCACGATGACCGGCGCCGGCCCCTCGATCCTCGGATCGGGCGGCGAGTCCAACCTCACCACGCTCAATGGCATGGGTCTGGCCGCGGGCGCGATCCCACGCGCCGCACGCACGGAGACCCGCGTCACCGGCGCGACGTTCGACCCTACGCGCGGTGGCTTTGCCGGCGCGAACATCGACGTCCGTCTCGGACCGGGTGATCGCTTCTATCAGCGACGCAACGCGTTCGTGACGCTCGACCCACAGCAGTTTCAATTCGCCGATCCCATCGCTCGTTCGCTCGGCGCACGCAGCGGCGGCGCACGTGGCAGCATCGGCGCGGATGGCGAGTTCATTCGCCAGTCGGCGACGTACAACATGGCGCTGGACGTCGCCAGGACTACGAGCGATCCAGCAACGCTGGTCAACGCGGATGCCGATGCCTTGCTTCGTGCCGGTGTCGCGCCGGATTCAGTGGCGCGTCTCATTGCCGTCGCGAATCCGCTCGGTCTCTCACTCACCAGCGCAGGGGTGCCGTCGCACCGGCAGAACGACGCCGTGAGCTGGCTCGCGCGCTTCGACGACACGCGCGACACCCTGAGCACACGTGCGCTCACGACGTACGCCGGCATCACGCGCGACGGCGCGCTCGGCTTCGGTCCCACGTCGGCGCCATCGACGTCAGGACAGCGGCGCGAGCGCACCGTCGGCGGACAACTCACGCTGGGCACCTACGTCGGCGAAGGACGACGCATCCTCACGGAGACCAGACTCGCCGCGAGTGCAGTGAACACGAAGGTCACGCCGTACAAGTCGCTTCCCGGTGCGAACATCGTCGTGCGCTCCTCCACGCTCGACGCGAACACCGACGTCACCGGTCTCACGCTCGGGGGCGGATCGTATCTCGCCACGGATGACTCGCGCTGGACGGCCGAAGGCGCGAACGAGACGGTGTGGACTGCCGGTGGCCGGCGGCATCGCTTCAAGGGACTCATCTGGGCGCGTGCCGACGGGCTTCGGCAGGAAGGCATCCCGAACCAGCTCGGCACGTTCCAGTTCAACTCCATCGCCGACTTCGCCGCCGGGCATCCGGCGAGCTTCTCGCGCACCCTGTCGCAGCCAGAGCGTTCGGGCAGCGTGTGGAACAGCGCGGCCGCCGTCGCGCATCAGTGGGCGCCGACGCGCTTCTTCAGCATGTTGTACGGCGCGCGCTTCGAGGCCGACGGGTTCTTCGACGCGCCGCCACGCAACCCCGCGCTCGAACAGGCGCTCGGCGTCACGACCGGTGCGGCGCCGTCGCGCATGCACGTCAGTCCGCGGCTCGGCTTCTCCTACACGTACAATCGCGACAAGGAGAACGGCTCGGGCACGATGCAGAATCAGACGGGCCGTTTCTATCGGACCACCGCCGGTGTGCTTCGCGGCGGCATCGGTGAATTCCGCGATCTCCTGCGCCCCGGCATCCTCGCCGATGCATCGGCGGCCACGGGCCTGCCCGGCGGAACGACGTACCTGTCGTGCGTCGGCGCGGCGGTGCCTGTCGTCGACTGGCCGACGTTCTCCGATCCGGGCAGCATCCCATCGCAGTGCGCGAACGGTGGTGGAACTCTGGCCGAGCGTGCGCCGGCGGTGACGGTGATCGATCGGGGGTATGATGTTCCGCGCAGTTGGCGCGGGTCGCTCGACTGGAACACGACGTGGAACAGAATGCTCATTCGCGTCGCTGGCCTGACGTCGTACGATCTCTCGCAGCCTGGTGTCGTCGACGCGAACTTTGGGGGCGCGTCGAAGTTTTCACTCGGCAGCGAAGGCGACCGGCCAGTGTTCGTGTCCCCGGCGGGCATCGATCCCGCGAGCGGGTCTGTCTCGGCGGCGGAAGCGCGCATCTCCGATCAATACGGACGGGTGGCGCGGCGCGTGAGCGACCTACGCGGCTACGGCAGTCAGCTGACGCTGGGGTTGTCGCCGGACGTATTCAAGTTCCGCGGCGCGGCGCAGATGTACGGCGCCGTGAACTACACGCTTCAGTCCACGCGCCGGCAGTTCCGCGGCTTCGACGGCGCCGGCTTTGGCGATCCGCGCGAAGTCGAATGGGCGCCTGGTCCGAATGACGCGCGCCATGCCGTCGTCGTCTCGGCAGGATTCTCGAAGGGAATGCTCGGGACATGGACGCTCTTTTCGCGCTCGCAGTCGGGCCTTCCGTTCACACCAGTCGTGCAGGGCGACGTGAACGGCGACGGCCGTGGCGGCGATCGTGCGTTCGTTCCCGATCCGGCAAGGACGACGGACGCTGCGCTCGCCGCACAGTTGCAGGCGTTGCTCGCCACAGGCTCGTCGACCGCGAAGCAGTGCGTCCTGTCGAACCTCGGCATCGCCGCTGGGCGCAACAGCTGCCGCGGGCCGTGGACGCACTCGGTCAACGTGCAGTGGCGTCCGCCGACGCCGGGACAGTGGGGTGGCCGCGTCTCGCCCAACGTGTACTTCCAGAATGTGCTCGCAGGAGTAGACCAGGCGTTCCATGGCAGCGAGAACCTGCGCGGCTGGGGCTCACCGGCGACGCCGGATCCCGTACTTCTCGTGCCGCGCGGCTTCGACGTCGCGAACCAGCGTTTCCGCTACGACGTCAATCCGCGCTTCGCGGACACGCGGCCGGGTCGCACGCTGGTGTTGAATCCGTTTAGGATCGTGATCGACTTCTCGATCAACTTTGCCACCGACTACGATCTGCAGCAGCTACGTCGCGCGGTCGAGCCGGTGCGTGGGACGACGGGGTGGCAGCGCCGGACGGCGGATTCGCTCGCGGCGTTCTACCTGAAGAACACGTCGAGTCTCCACAAGGCGATTCTCTCGGAGAGCGATTCGCTGTTCCTCAGCGCGTCGCAGGTCGTCAGCCTGCGCCGTGCCGACTCGGTCTTCTCGGCACGGGTTCGCGCGATCTACACGCCGCTCGGTGAGTTCATCGCGAAGGGCCGCGGCGGCGCAGGAAAGGCCGAGCTGGACAGCGTGCAGACGATCCAGAAGGAGTATTGGCGGATCTTCTGGGAGCAGCCCGAAATTGCCGATTCACTGGTCACTCCGGCGCAGAAGGAGCTATTCCCGATGTTGAAGAACATCCTGTCGACGCCCCAGCGCGACCGCGAACACAGCCAATGGCAGTTCGGCTTTCCGATCACGTTCTCGGACACGGCGAAGCCGGCGCCGGCGGGTACCGGCGTCAATGAACAAGACCCAGCCGTGAGGTCCATGTAGGGTAAAGTCGTCTTGCGGTGTCTACCGAATTGGCGTCGTTTCTGCATACTTCGTGTTGTGCAGGGCGCGGTCGCACTCACCTACACTGGGAGGGCACCATGAGGTCGAAGTTCAATCAGGGGCTCGTTGCGCTGGTATTGGCGGTCGCAGGAACGGTCCTGCTGCAGGGATGTGCGTCGGTCACGACGGGGCAGTTCGTTCCGAGCCGCTCGACCAATACGAATCGGACGATGACGTCCAATTATGACCAGTTGAGCCATCAGTTGAAGACGCCGAGTACGGGTTCGCGTTTCCGGATCGTTTCGTCGTCCGGCGGCGGTGTCTACGACTATCGCTACTACTAGGAGAGGGTAGTCTCTCAGGGGCGCCCCGCTACGCGGGGCTCACGGGGCGCCCGGCGCGTTGCGCCGTGCCTGGTGAGACTCACCTCAAGATCGACTCGAAGAGCCGGAGCGCGCGTGGGTCACCGCTCTGCCCGAGCCAGAACAGCGCCTTCCCCCGAACGCGCGCGTCCTTGTTCGTCCGCGCCACCTCGAGCAGGCTCGGAACGCCCTCGCCGTGCGGCAACTGGGACATCACGAACACGGCGTGCGCCTTGAGATCCTCGCCGTCGGAGGCGTCGTCGTCATCGTCGTCGAGGGGACTGTTCGTGTGGCCCGCGACGGCGCCGACGGCGTAGCGTGAGAGCCAGAACATCGCGTCATTGCGCGTCGACTTCGACCGTCCGTCGGTATCCGACGCAATCGTGAGCAGCGATGGCCACACTGTCGCGCTGTCCGCGAGCACCGCGGGCATGATCGCCTTCGCGCTCGCATACGAGCTCCCGCGCGACGCGATGCTCATCAGGAAGCGCGCCGCTTCCGGCGCGGGTATGACGCCGAGGTCCTGTCCATCGCGCCGGCGAAGACTTCCTGCCCACGTCTCGACACGCTCCACCAAGCCGTTGCGAACCGTCACGCGAACTTGCACAGGGCCGGGCATGCACTGCTCGTAGCGCGCTTCGTTGGTGTACGAACGCATGTACGAGCGTCGGCCGACGCGCATGAAGCGCTGTCCGTCACCGCACACACCAGGGCGGCCGGTGAAATGGAAGTTCGCCATGCCGTCGCCAATGGCGGCGACGCGTTCGCCGAGCTGCTGCGCATGCAGGGGCGTCGCCGAGCCGACGGCGGCAAGCACGCACCACCGCACGAGAGTGCGCGTGCTCATTTCAACACCATGTCGGAGATGAGCTTCGTCACGCGCGGATCGTTTTTCTGGGCGAGCCAAAACAGCGCCTTGCCACGCATCCGCTTGTCGCTGTCGTCCTGCGCGATTCGCATCAGCGCGTCAGTCGACTGGTCGTCCTGCCG
>JBDSML010000187.1:0-15525 GCA_039915865.1 Gemmatimonadaceae bacterium
CGTAGCCGATGATTTCGTCCGCCGAACGCGGATCTAGAACAGGGAGTGCGGCGATACGCTCCTGAATGCGGCGAATGCCGTCGGCCAGGGATTGGCGGCGAGTGCGGTGCTGCTCGCGTTCGAGGCGTTCCTGGATCGCGCGGCGGATCGCTTCCGTCAGGGATTCGCCGGTGGCTTCGGAGAGCTCACGAGCCAGACGATCAGTGTCGGGATCCTTGATGCTGATGGCCATTTCTACCTTTCTCTATATTGTGGTAGAAATATATACCATTCTCCCTGACGTCAATGCGGCGACGACGCCGCCGCCCCGGTGTCGAGCGTCACTGCCGCGCAGCCGAGGTCGTCTTAGAAGCGAGGCCGATCAATCCGCTCGACGGCGAGCGGTACGACTCCTTTCGAGGCGCACCATGCTCCGTCCGTCCTGCCGTACATCGTCCGCAATCGCGGCCGCGCTGCTCATGGTCGCCGGTTGTACCGAGCCGACCACTGGCCCATCCGTCATCGAGCCGGTGCTCGGCACCGCGCGCTGGTCCGATGGGTCGAGCTGACCGGGCGGCGTCGTGCCCGCCGCGGGCGCCAACGTGACGATCCCGCCGGTAGCGCAATTCTGCTCGACGTCTCCCCCCTCCTCTCAAGACGCTGGTGATCGCCGGCGCACTGGAGTTCGACCGGCGCGACCTCGCCCTTACTGCCGAGCGTATCGAGGTGGCCGGCACGCTGCGGGTTGGCACCGAGACGTCGCCGTTCACGCAGCTCGCGACGATCACCCTCACCGGTTCGGCGCAGACGACCGGACCCGATCTCGGTCTCATGACCAAGGCGCTGGCCGTGATGATTGGCGGCACCCTCGACCTGCACGGCGCGCCTCGCGCGGGCTGGACTCGCCTTGCCGCCACTGCGCCGGCTGGCGCGACCCAGCTCACACTCGAACGAGAGGAATTTGGGCGAAAACATGCCGAGGCTGCCGGACCGCTTCGGGATTGGGCGAGCATCATGCGCCGGAAGACGTACACGGAGCACCTACAGGTCCAGCAGGACTTCGCTACCGTGGATTTTATCGGGCCGAGGCGAGCGGTGTTTAATATCTGCGGGAATGCATACCGCTTAGTGGTGGACCTCAGATACGATTTGCGACGAGTGTACGTTCGACATGTCGTGACTCACGCCGAATACGACAGGCTGATGAAGCGGGGGCTTTTATAGGGGCTTTGTAGTGCGGGGGCGCGATGCCGATCAGGGCACCCCACCATCCACGACGCACGACACGGAGACGACGATGGCCACAGCAACGCTTGATTTCGCGAAGCCGCACGTGCTTCGCAACGCACGAGAGTACCGTGCGGCCGTAACAGAAATTGACGACCTGCTCGACGCAGCTCCCCGAAAGGGCAGCGACGCGTTTGACCGGCTCGTGTTTCTCTCGGTACTCGTCCAGGTCTACGAGGGCGCGCGCGACCCGTTCGATGAAAGCGGCAGCACGCCGCAGAGTGTCGTCGCGTTCATGCTCGAGCAAAAGGGACTGGAGCGGTCCGACCTCTCGCCCGTGATGGGCGGCAAGGCGCGTGTGTCCGAGTTCTTCGCTGGCAAGCGTCGGCTTTCCGTCGAGCAGATCCGCGCACTCCGCGACTACCTCGGAATCCGGCCGATCTGCTCATCCAATAGCGGCTCGCCATTGTAGCCCATTGCGCCCCACCAAGCAGTCAGGTCGGAGGGGCCAACTGCAGATCTTTCGCCACGCCCAGGGTTGAGAAGCGACGGACGCTCACGGCGACAGTACTGTCGTTAGCTGCGCACGAGCTTCTTGTACGTCACGCGATGCGGCGTGTCAGCATCCGCTCCCTTCCTCCGCCGAAGATCCGCATCGTACTCCTTGAAGTTCCCCTCGAACCACACCGTCTCCGAGTTCCCTTCAAACGCCAGAATGTGCGTCGCAATCCGATCGAGAAACCACCGATCGTGCGAGATGACGACAGCACATCCAGCAAAGTCGACAAGCGCTTCCTCGAGCCCACGCAGGGTATCGACGTCGAGATCGTTGGTAGGTTCGTCGAGAAGCAACACATTCCCGCCGCTCTTCAAAAGCTTCGCGAGATGCAGACGATTCCGCTCTCCACCCGACAGATCACCAACCTTCTTCTGCTGATCCGTCCCCTTGAAATTGAACTGGCTCAGATACGCCCGCGCATTGATTTCACGATTCCCAACAGTGATCTCATCGCGACCCTCTGACACCTCCTGATACGCCGTCTTGGTCCCGTCGAGCACACGCCCCTGATCCACATACGCCAGCTCGACCGTCTCCCCGACCTTCAGATCGCCACCATCCGGCTTCTCCTCGCCGATGATCATCCGAAACAGCGTGGTCTTGCCCGCACCATTCGGCCCGATCACTCCGACAATCCCGCCGCGCGGCAACGAGAACGTGAGGTCGTCGAACAACACCTTGTCGCCATACGCCTTCTTCAATCCTTTCGAAATCACGACGTCATTGCCAAGCCGCGGCGGAGGCGGAATCGTGATCTCGTGCTGGAGCACCTTGTCGCCGGTGTCCTGCTCCTGCAGCTCCTCGAATTTCTGGATGCGCGACTTGCTCTTCGCCTGCCGTGCACGCGGGGCCATCCGCACCCACTCGAGCTCACGCGCGAGCGTGCGCTGACGCGCAGACTCGGTCTTCTCCTCGAGCTTGAGACGCTCCTGCTTCTGCTCGAGCCAGCGCGTGTAGTTGCCCTCGTACGGATGCCCCTTGCCGCGATCGAGCTCGAGGATCCACTTCGCGACGTTGTCGAGGAAATACCTGTCGTGCGTGATCGCCACGACGGTCCCTGGAAAGTCCGCGAGGAAACGCTCGAGCCATTCAACAGACTCGGCGTCGAGATGGTTGGTGGGCTCGTCGAGCAACAGCATGTCAGGCTGTTCCAACAGGATCCGACATAGAGCCACGCGACGCTTCTCACCCCCGCTCAACACAGTCACATCCGCATCATCGGGCGGAAGACGCAACGCCTCCATCGCGATCTCGATCTTGTTGTCGAGATTCCAGAGATCGAGCGTATCGATCCGCTCCTGCACCCTGGCCTGCTCGGCAAGCAGCTTATCGAAGTCGGCGTCGGGCTCGGCGAACGCTGCGCTGATCTCGTTGAAGCGGTCCAGCAACTTTCGCTGATCGGCGACGGCGAGCTCGACGTTCTCCCGGACGTTCTTCGTCGGGTCGAGCTGCGGCTCCTGCGGCAGGTAACCGATCTTCGTGCCCTTCGCGGCCCACGCTTCGCCCTGAAAGTTCTCGTCCACGCCGGCCATGATGCGCAGCAGCGACGACTTACCCGCGCCGTTGGCGCCGAGTACGCCGATCTTGGCGCCGGGGTAGAAGGAGAGCCAGATGTCGTCGAGAATGACCTTGGAAGGCGGAACGACCTTCCGCAGCGCCTTCATGACGTAGATGAACTGTGGAGCCACGGATGTACTCGAGAGGGGGTCAGCGCCGCTCACCATGCGGGTGAGGGTCAGCCGCGAAATCTAACCACCTCGAGGGATTGACGCGTTCGCTTGGGTGGGCACACAGCTTCGGGTCTGGTGCCACGGCGCTTCACGACCGTACGAATCGCGGATCGGATTGGTACTATTGGACGACGGCCGATAGAGACGAGCCAGCCGCATTGACGCCGACGTTTTCTCTTGCTCGAGATGGAGACAGTGCCATGTCCCGTGAGCCCGACCACGCTTCGCATCCCAATCGGCGCAATTTCCTGAAGACCGCCAGCGCCGCAGCGGCCGGCGCCCTGTTGCTGCCAGGGTTGGAGGCGCTGGCCGACAGCCGGGGCATGGCTGGTCTCGCAACAACCGCTCGCGGGGTGTGGACCGTGCGGCCGTTCGCACTCACGCAGGTGAAGCTCGCCGAGAGCCTCTTCACGCAGAAGCGCGACCGCATGCTCGGTTACGCGCGCGGGTATGGCGGTGAGGCGAACGTGTTCGCGGGCCCGGATCGCCTGCTGTCGATCTTCCGCGCCAACGCGGGGCTCGACACGAAAGGCGCGCTGCCCGTCGGCAGCTGGGAGAACGGCACCGGCTACCTGCGCGGGCACTACGCCGGCCACTTCATGAGCATGCTCGCACAGGCCTACGCCGGCACGGGCGACGAGATCTTCAAGCGCAAGCTGGACTACGTCGTCCAGGGCCTGGCAGAGTGTCAGGATGCGTTGGCTGCGGCAGCGCGACGTCCGACGCCCCGCGCTGCCGGCCGATTCGGCGGAGCGCTGCAACTCACAGGCTCGCCGATTGGCCTGGCCGAACATGTCTCGCTGCCGGCGGGCGTCGTGAGCGGGCTGCGCGACTTCACCATCTCGCTCTGGATCAATCCGGCGCAGTACGACCGCGCGCGACTCTCCGATTCCCGGGCGGACTTCGATCAGGCTTCGCTCGGCAATGGAAGCGCGGTCTTCGATTTCGGGACACCAAATCCACAATTCGCCGAGCCCGCGCTATCGCGCATGTTCCTCACGATCCGCGCGGGCAACGACACGCCGGTGCCGCGCTTCGCCATCACGACCAGCGGCGCGAACGGGGAACAGCGTCTCGACGCCACGCAGCCGCTGGCCGTGGATCGCTGGACGCACGTGGCCATCACGCGAGCTGCGGCAACCGCGACGCTCTATGTCGACGGACAGCCGGTCTCGTCCAACCCAAACATGACACTCGCCCCAATCGACCTCGGCGAGACGACAGGCAACTGGCTCGGCCGCTGCCAGTTCCCGCAGCGCAACATCTCGTATCTCAATGCGCAGCTCGACGAGTTCCAGATCTTCGATCGCGGGTTGACGCCGGAGGAAGTGCGGTCGCTGATGACGTCCGCGGATGGCACGATGGACAAGAACGGCCGAGTGGTCTGGTATCGCTTCGACGAGAGCGACGGCGCGAACGTGGTCGACTCGTCAGGCAAGGGACGCCACGGTACCGTCATCGCCCCCACCGACGGACGGCGGCATCCGGGTTTCATCTCCGCGTACCCTGAGACGCAATTCATCCGACTGGAGGAGTTCGCGACGTATGGCGGCAATCAGGGTATCTGGGCGCCGTACTACACGCTGCACAAAATCCTGGCCGGGCTATTGCACGCGCACACACTTGCCGGCAACGCTCAGGCGCTGGAGGTCGCATCGAGGATCGGCGACTGGACATACAGTCGCCTCTCGAAAGTCCGCCCCGAGCAGTTCGACCGCATGTGGAACATGTACATCGCCGGCGAGTACGGCGGCGCCAATGACGCCTTCGCCAGCCTGCATGCGCTGCGACGCGACAAGCCGGAGTACCTCACCGTCGCGCGCTACTTCGACAATCGCAACGTGAAGGACCCGACGGTGGCCGGCAACGACATCCTCGACGGTCGTCACGCCAATCAGCACATCCCGCAGTTCATCGGCTACCTGCGCGTGTTCGAGCAGAACGACGAACCCGCATACCACACGGCGGCGAAGAACTTCTGGGACATGGTGGTACCGCACCGCACCTACGCGCACGGCGGCGCGGGAGTGGGCGAGATCCTCCGCAAGCGCGACGCGATTGCCAACTCACTCTATTCCGAGCCGAAGAATCATGACCACGCGGAAACGTGCGTCATGTACAACATGCTCAAGCTGAGCCGCAACCTGTTCTTCCATGATCCCGACCCGAAGTACATGAACTACTTCGAGCAGGGACTCTTCAACCAGATCCTCGGCTCACGGAGAGACGCCAACAGCGTCACGAGCCCCGAGGTCACGTATTTCCTGCCGGTGCGTCCTGGCGAGGACCGCAACTACGGCAACGTGGGCACGTGCTGCGGCGGCACGGGAATGGAGAACCACACGAAGTACCAGGATTCCATCTACTTCCGGTCGGCCGACGACGCGACGCTGTACGTCAATCTCTACATCCCGTCCACGCTCGAATGGCGCGAGAAGGGATTCACCGTCGAGCAGGCGACGCGGTTCCCGTTCGAAGGAGCGAGCACCCTCACCATGCGGGGTAGTGGACGCCTGGCGGTTTCGTTGCGCGTCCCGACATGGGTGCGCCGCGGCTACACGGTGTCGGTGAATGGTGTGCCGCAGCGGATCAGTGCCACACCGGGCCTCTATGTCACGATCGAGCGCCTGTGGCGCACTGGCGACCGAATCGATGTCGCGATGCCGCTCAGCTTCCGCACCGAGGCAGCGATCGACGACGCTTCGGTGCAGTCCATCTACTACGGCCCAACCCTTCTCGTCGTGCAGGCGCCGGCCGTGGGCGACACGCTCGAGACGGGGCTCATCAACGTCTCGCTCTACAAGCATGTGAAGCTGACGGGCGACTTCAGTTCGGCGATGACGCCTGTGGCGGGCAAGCCGCTGCACTTCACCGCCAACGGCCGGACGATGGCTCCGCTGTTTGTCGCCGATCCGCAGGAAGGGGCCTCGCAGCCGTACCACATGTACCTCCGGCGGCACGAGCCGACCGTCGTGTTCGGGAGCGTCGATTCAGGCGTGATCAATACGAAACGCGACGACGGCGTCACGTTCCTGGATGCCGTGTGGGTCGGTGCACCGTTCGCCAATCACGGCCGGTTCATGGCGGCCGTGGAGCGCACCGCCACTGCATGGCGTTCAGCTGGCCGGCTCGCGCCGGCGGATCAGAGTACGATCACACAGGCGGCTCGGCGGGCGGAGCGGGAGCTTGCCTAACCAGGACGCCGCCTCACCCGGCCGCGCGACACGACAAATCACTTCTGGCATCCCGGCATCCGAAATGCGCCGATCTTCGTCGAGTACGCCGTCGCATCCTTCTTGAGATAGTCGCCGACATACCAGATGGTGCAGTCGTCGCTCGGATCGATCGCCGTCTGGGTGTAGTCCTGCCAACGCAGCGTGTTCGCCTGCGATGCCCCTCCCTCCGCGAGGACGGTCTCGCGAAGGGTCAGCTGTCCGAGCGGATCGTTGGCGAGCCGGCCGGCAAACCGTTGTCCGGGATAGTGCGGAAGTCCGCCGAAAGAGTAGCCGATGCCGATGCTGCCGAACTTGTCCATGGCGGCGCTGGCCATCCACCGAAACAGGCTGTCGGGCGCATAGGTTCCTTGCTGGTGCAGGCGCACCTTTCGGTCGGCGCCCACACGGAACTCGTACCAGCGAACGCCTCCCCCACCGCTCGACGTGTTGATCGAGTGCGTTGCCACGATCGATTCGCGGTTGCCGATGCGCCGGTAGGCGAGCCGCGCCATGAGCTTGTCGCCCTGCGCATCGAGGCGCCGTTCCGTGCCGGGCTGCGGTACGCAGTTGCTGAGCTGTCCGCCGCAGAGGTAGTGATAGGGCGCGACCGCGATGGCCACCGGGCCCGTGACCTTCGTCTTCGCCGGCTCTTTCCAGTCGACGTGGAACTGCCACACGTTGATCACACTATCGGCGAGCAGCGTGTCGAGTTGCCGGCCACCGGCGGCCATCATGATGTTCGGTGCGCCCGCGGGCGGGAGAGCCTTGCCGTCGATGTCGGCGTTGTTCAGGAAGTTCACGTTCTCGACGATGACGCACTGTTCCGTGGCGGGCTTGCCGGCGAGCATCTTCGCGCGATCCGCGACGCACGCGTGCTTTTGCGTCGCAACCGACGGCGAGATGCGGTCGTCGCTGGTGCTCGTCGGGACGTAGTAGCCATCGGGCCAGATCGCCGGCCGCGGGTAGTCAGGAAAGAGCGCCCGCAGGAACTCATAGCGGTAGTAGGCTCCCAAGGGATCGGGGCTGGCACTCACTGCATAACACATCGCATACACGCCCTTGGGATCCTCCGGCGGTCGTCCAGCGCCACGTCCGCCTTGGCCAGGCGGCACAGGAGTCGTCGGCTCGAGTGCTGGCGGCGGCTGATACAGGGGCATCGCTGCGCCGGGCTGGCCCGCCACGCCTGCAACGCTGGCTTCCGCCGGATCGCGGGCCGTACGCGGAGTCGGTTGATCCGGTCGTGCATTCTCACGAGAGAAGATCGGCATGACGATGAGCCAGCGATCCGCGAGCTGATCGTAGCGGACGACGGCGTCTCCATTGTTGCGCGTCTCGCACGCGCCGGTGAATCCCTTGAAGACATTGTTCGTCGACACCGCTCCGTACAGGACCTTGCCGGTGCTATCGAACATCGCGCCCTTCTTCGTGAAGATCGCCATGCGCGAATTCACGGTCTGCATGATGTGATTCGGCCCGACGGCGAGGCTGTTGTCGGATGGATTGCCACTGCGCCCCGCGCCCTGTGGACCGACGAACCCGATCCCGAGTCCATCAAACTGGACGACGATCGCGGCGGCGGACCTGGCACCCTGCGATCGTTGCTCGACATCCGCGCCGCGCGATGGCACCCCGGCCACGGAATCGAGTGCGGCGCCACGCGCCTCCGCCACTCCCACGGGTCTTCGCATCGCGGCGATGGCGCCAGTGATGATGAGCGTCGTCATCACGGCAATGCCGACTGCCGAGATACGATGCAGACGTCGGTCGTCTCTCATTGTATGACCGACGCCATGATCCGCTGCACCATCCCGTCCATCGCCGGATTCTGGTACCAGTGCCATACGAGCACGATGTCGTGCTCGGGATCGATCCAGACGATGTTCGACCCGTTGCCGAGCGCGCCGAAGCTCGACGCCGGCCCACTCGGCCACTGCTTCTTCTGCGTGTTCAGCCACCACAGGTATCCGTAATCGGGACCATGCGCGCTCGGAACGACGGCGTCCGTGAGCCACTGCGCGGACACGAGTTGACGATCCTTCCACTTGCCGTGGTTGAGAACGAGGAGGCCAAAGCGTGCGAGATCTTCCGAGTTGATCCAGAGACCGCCGCCCCAGCGCGTACCTCCGCTCACGGAACCGATCTGTCGCCCGTTGATCTCGACCTGCGAGTTGCCGTATGGCACCCACTTCCAGTCGGACGACGCGCCGATGGGATCCATGACGCTCGACTTGAGCACGTCGGGGACGCTGGTGCCGAACAGCCGCGCCAATGAGAGTGAGAAGCGGTTGATGCGCACGTCGTTGTACTCATAGAGCGAACCCGGCGCCTGAATCGAGCGCGGCTTCCGCTCGCCTCGGCCGAACTGCTCTGCGCCGACGAAGTCGGCATTCTTGCCGAACAGGCTGCCCTCCCATTCGCTCTCCTGCTGGAGATGGTTCTTCCACGTGATCGCCTTGTTGTGCGGCGAATCGTAGCCACCATCCTGGATATAGTTGGCGACGGGATCGTTCACGTTCTTGATGAGTCCACGGTCCACGGCGAGCGACGCGACTGTCGACAGAAAGCTCTTCGCCACTGAGTAGACTGGGTCGCTGGCCTTGGTGTCGCCAAACTGCGCGACGATGTACCCGTGACGCAGGATGATGCCGTTAGTGCCGGCACGCTGCTTCGGCAGCGGACCAAGTGGCGTGCCGAACGTGCGCACCTGGTCCTTCTCGAAGTCCCACGTGCTCCCATGTGCCAGCGCGTAGTCGACGGCCTGCTGGAGCTTCGCCGAGTCGAGCCCGACGGCCGATGGCGACGCCGTTTGCCATTGGCCGGGCGGTGGAAAGTATGCCGGCTGCTGGGCGAGGAGCGTCGCCGGGGATGCGGCAAGGAACAGCAGCGACGCGCGCCGTAGCCGCGTCGCAATGGTCGACCTTCTCATCGTGGGTGCGCTCCGGGATGTCCGTCGATTACTTCACATCGAACTGCGTGAGCATGCCGTGCTGGACGTGCGGCTTGCCGTCCTTCGCGTCGGGCACGAAGCAGAGCAGCGCGTATGTGCCAGCGTCGAGGTTCACGGGGAAGGTCGCCGGGTGGCCCTTGTCGATGAAGCCTACGCCGCCAATGGGGAGGCCAGGCGGAACGCTCTTCATCAGGTCCTTCTCGACGAAGTTCATGAAGTCGCCCGCCTTCTTGCCCGGCTTCAACTTCACCAACACGATCTCGTGTGACTGTGACGCGTCGTTTTCGACGTTGATCACGTGCTTGCCTTTGGTGAGCGGCTTCGAGAGGCCGAAGGTGTAGTCGGTGAGCTTGATCGTGACGTCGCCCTTCGGCATCGGCGTGCGCTCGCTGCCTTCCGACACGGTGAGGGGGCTCATCATGCCTTTCGCGGCATGTGGCGCCACTTCGCCGGGCGATGGGACGAAGCAGATCATCACGTACTCGCCAGGCTCGAGCGAGAGCGTGGCTTCTGCGGTAGATCCGGGAGTTGCCGGGTTCGGGCCGCCGAATCCGGTGATCCACCTGGGCGGCGGTCCTGGCACCTTCATCGCGTCCGTGAAGTCCTTGAAGGTCTTGCCCTTCGCGAGCTTGAGCAGCGTGAGGTGGTGCAGCTCCTTGCCGTTGTTGATGAGACGGAAGGTGGTCGCTCCCGGCTTCAACGTCTTCGGACCCTCGAACGCAAACTCATGTGCGCGAACGGTGATGACAGGGGGAATCTTCGGCGGAACACGCGTCGGACCGGCGGCGATCGTCGTCGCTGCGAGAAATGCGAGGGCGAGTTTCATGGAGGTGACCGTTCGGGAAGGGGAGTCGTTTCGGACGACTGCAGGCTACGAATCTGCACTCGAACGGCGCATATAGCACTGCCTCATTTTCTCCACGTCCCTTTGAGCTCGGACACCTCTCCCATCTTCATCCCCGAATGCATGTCGTGACCGGCGTGCTCGTCGCCCCAGATGATTGCGGGATCGTCGCCCACGTAGACGTTCGCGTGCAGCATCCACCCGAAGATGGTGTCGTGGAAGATGCCATTTACCGCATCGCACGCACTTTTCGTCGCGATGGGACTTTCGGGGCCGAACACGGGCTGCCCATCCTTGCGCTCCAGCCACCGCTCGGCGTCGCCGCGCTTGGGAAGGCACCAGTTCACATGCTTGTGCCACCGTGCAACGGACACTGGGACGCGTGAGTCGAGCTTGTCCGCGCCGAACCGCTTCGGTGCCGTGTACATCGCTCCGATGAGCACGAACTGTCCGTCGGGCGCCTTCTTGTAGAGGAGGGACGTCGGCTTCCCGGGATCGAAGCGAAACGACTCCTGCAGGGCGCGCCAGTTGTTCGTGAAGTGATAGACCTTCTGCTCCTTCACCTGCGGCATGAACATCTTGTAGCCGTCCTTCACCGCGGCGAGCGTGTCGCGATACGGCGCGAGCGCGGCGCGGAGTTGCATCGCGATGTTCGCTGCACGGGCGGAGTCGGCGATGGTGACCGGTCGCTTGGGCGACATCTCCATGTGGAGGTCGGCATTGGCCGCTGTGCGCGACGACGCCGTTGGTGCGTGATCGTGGTCCTGGGCGCGAAGCGCGCCGGAGACGATGATGGTCGCGAGCGCGATGATCGTTACGTGACGATGCGGCATGAGCGGCCTCCGATGAAGCGTCGTCTTGTTATGATAGACGAAGTACACCGCTACGACGTTAACGGTCGCGCTCGCTCACTTGCGTCGCACGTACCGTCCGTCGAACGTGCTCTTCCATGTCTTGCCGCCGTCGGCCGACTGCTCGAACAACTGTCGAACTGTGTCGGGTGCAATCGCGAAAAAGGTGAGCTTCTGTTCCAGGCGGTTGCCCTTCGCGTCGAGATTCCATCCGACGAAGCGCATTGCACCGTCCTTGAACTCGCCGGTGTAATCGAGCGAGCCGCCGCTGTCGTCGGTCCAGATCTGTCGCCACTTGCCGACGTTCGTGTCGAAGAAGTTGTAGCTCTTACCCTCGCCACCACGATTGCCCTTCCAGTTCTCGGACAACACACAATGCTCGAGAATGGGATGGACGTCGTTGAAGCCCATCTGCTGCGTGGCGGTCGGTGCGGCGACCTGCCACGGGGTGACGTCCCACTGACCGATCCAGAAGTCGAACTCCTTCGCCTTCGGCATCGTGTTGCAGGGGTGCGGAATCTGACCCGGCGCCGGCGGCTGATTCGTCTGCGCGTTCGCGGTGGCGGCGAGCAGCAACATGGGGACAACGAGCGTCAAGGCGTGGCGGGACATATGACGGGAGTCGGAGGGTAGGTGATTGTATACAATCGACCTCGACTCCTGAGACGGCGTCACATGGCGAACGATTCCACCACCGCCACCAGCCGTCGCAGATCCGACGCATTGCTCGGCGCCCCGAACGACGCGCGCACTGCCCCGACGGGATAGCCAATCATGCACTCGCCGAATCGCTGCAACGACCAGCCCTCCGCCTTTGTCGACGTAAGGCACTGCGCCATTGCATCCGCAGGGAATCGGAATGCTGCTTCCGACGCACCAGGATTGCAGAAGCACCCTCCGCGAACGGAGACGTGCGCATCACGCGCCCTCTGTTCGACGACAGCATAGGGCACGACATCGCCGCTGTGGGTGAGCACATTGAAGGCGACGGTCGCTCCGCGGCTTTCGCTATCGTGCGGTCCGTATACCTCGGCCAAGGGACGTCCGTTCCGGTGACGCGACGAGGTGAGCGCGTCGATCAACTGCACGGCGAGGCCAGTGGAGTGACGCTCGATGTTCTTCAGGCCGAGCGATTCGAGATAGTCGAGGCCCGCTGGAATGGCGGAGATGCCGAGGAAGTTCGCTGTGCCATCCTCGAATCCCTCTTCGCCGCCGCGTAAGGCATGCATTCCATTCTGCACCGAGACGAATTCTACCGTTCCGCCTGAGAACCACGGGCGCTGTAGTTCGGCTAGTGCATCGCGCTTCGCCACGAGCGCGCCGATGCCCGTTGGGTAGCCGAACATCTTGTAGAACGACAGCGCGACGAAATCCGCCGGGTATTCGCGCAGACTGAGGCGCGTCATCGGGAGAAAGGCGGCGGCGTCGAGCAACACGCGGTACCCGAGCGACTGCGCTTCGCGGACGAGCGACAGCGGGTGCTTCACGCCAGAGAAGTTCGACTGGGCGGGGTAGGCGAAGAGGCCTTGCTTGAAAGGCGGAAGAGCAGGTCCCTCGACACGCTCGGGACGACAACTTTCGCTGCGCTCGGGCCGACAACTTTCGCTGCGGTCGGGACGACAGCGCAATTCTTCGTCGAGTGGGAGATAGTGTACCTCTGCACCAGCGCGCAGTGCATACTCCCGCATTCCGTTGACGGAGTTGTGGTTGTCGGCGGTCAAGACGAGCGGCGCATCCGCGCCGAATCGATAGCCCGCGGCGACGAGACCGATCGCCGCCGTCGCATTCGCCGTGAAGCAGACGACGTACTCCGTGGGATCAGCGTCGAGGAATTGCAACACCCGACGTCGCGCCTCGGCGATGTGTGCCGAGCTCGCGAGCGACGCGGGATTCTCGGCGTGCGGGTTGCCGAGCACGGCGCCGTGAAGCATCGACGCATGCGCGTCGACGAGACTTCGCGGATAGAGCGCGCTGCCCGTGTAGTCGAGGTATGCGTGTCCGCCGATATCGAGTCGCGCGAACTCGGTTTGGCGAAGCGCGCCGAAGTCTGGCGCCGCACTCGTCGTGCGCAGGACGCGCGACACGGCGGTCAGCATCCGCGTCGGCGCAGGCGCACAGTCGGCGAGGGCGACGAGGGCAACGGCACCGCGCCCACCCGTGGTACACCGCCGAAGTAGCGACTCAATGCAGCGTGACTGTTGCGCGCGGAGTCGTCCGCTGCATTCACGCCCGCTTCGGGCAGCGTCGGACTCATGACGTCTTCCATCCAATCCAGCAGGCCACCGCGCAGGACATACACTTTCGAGAATCCGATCGAACGGAGGAGCACCCAACCCTGCGCTGCGTGCGCCCCACCCTCGGAGTAAAGGACGAGCGTCTCGTCCCCCTTGGGCGTCAGCTTCGCGATGCCGTTCAACGGCACTCGTTCGGCTGACGGAATGTGGTATGCCTCGAACTCGGAATCGGGACGGATGTCGAGCACGCGGAGGCCGGGCTTGCGGTCCTTGATCCATTGCGCGAGCTCGATCGCGGTGACGTGATCGTCCTCCTGCTCGATCTGCTGCGCCAGGGATGCGACGTCGACGCTGGCAGTCGTCGTGCGATGTGGCGTTCCCACGAATGCAGCGGAGACTGCGAGCAGTACAGCGACGGCGGCGAGTGCGCGATGCGTCGTGAGTCCGTTCACTCGCGCGCCTTGCTCGCCGCGTACCGCTCGATGCGTGGCGCAATCGCGAACCCCGCGACGGCGACCGCTACGATGACCAGCACGACCATGCCGTCCGAGAGCCCGAGTGCCGCGGGAAGCGTCAGGCCGCCACGTGACGTGCTGGTGAAGAACTTCTGGAACGCCGGCAGCAGCGCGCCCATCGCGAGCACACCGACGAACATGCCGATGACCGCGGCGAGTCCATCACCGCGACCCGTCGCGGCGGCGACACATGACGTCCCCGGACAGAGTCCCGCCAGCGCGAAGCCCATGCCGAAGATCACTCCGCCGACAAGTTGCGGAACGATGAAGGTGTCGGGGAGATATACACGACCAGTGTCGAGCACTCCGAGCTTCGACAGCCAGAACAAGCCGAGCATCGCTGTCACGATCGCGCTGAACATCACCTTGAACACGGCGAGGTCGCGCAGGGTGAACTGACCCATCAGCTTTCGCGCACTGCCGAGTCCCGCGCGCTCGAGACATGCGCCAAATGCGATGCCGATGAAGAATCCGGCAACGAGCACGCCCCGGGCGCCAAGTGCGCCGAATTCGGAGAACGGTGCGGTCATGACCACGCTCCGCGTCGCAGGATGGCGACGACGTATGCCGCCGCGAACGCCGCCACGATGAACAGCCAGCTGCCGACGCTCAGCAACGCTCCGCCCGTGAGCGCCTGCCCGCTCGTGCATCCGCGCGCGAGCACGGCGCCCACACCCATCACCGCGCCACCGCCGCCCGCCGCGACCAGTCGCGCGTTCACGCTCGTCCGCGGACCGCGCTCGACCGTCACGCGCAGGCGGCCGGCAAGCTTCGCGGACACCCACGCACCAACGAACACCCCTGCGAGCTCGATCACCAGCCAATCACGCAATGGTCCACCAGCGTCGAGATGATCGGCGAAGAAGCCGTTGCTTCGCGCGCTCGTAGTCGAGACGGCGTCCACCGTCGACGCCGCCACACTCGCAAACGCGCCGCTCGCCCCCAACCCTCGACCGACGATGACGAACGCGGCGAGCAGGACGAGTCCAAGTGCGACGCCCGCGAGATACGGATCAGCGTAGGGCCGTGGCTCGTTCGCGCTCATTTCTTTTTGGCATCAGATGGATTCACGACCGGCAGTTCGGTGCGCCGACCCCACTCCTGGAACGAGCCGTCCTACAACAGCACTGGATGGCCGAGTGTGCGTGCGGCGAACAGGACAGCGGTCGCCTGTTGGCCAATGTGGCAGTACGCGACCACGGTATCGCGTGGCGAAACGCCCGCCTTGATGAACAGCGCGGCCAACTGTTCCGGCGACTTCAGTTGAAGCTTGTCGTTCGTGACTTCCGTGTACGGGATGCTGTGTGCGCCGAGCACGTGGCCTTTCCGCCCTGGCTTCATGCCTTGCTGGATGCCGTCGTAGAACATCGCGGCGCGTCCGTCGATCAGGTGAAAGCGGGGATTCTTCAGGTTCGCCTGCACGT
>JBDSML010000029.1:0-21916 GCA_039915865.1 Gemmatimonadaceae bacterium
GCCGAGGTGGAGCAGTTGGCCGATCACATCGGCGTGCTGCGCGACGGCGAGCTGTGGGCGCAGGTGCCGCTGTCGGACATGCGCCGCGACCTGCGCCGCTATCGGGCTGACGTGCCGACTGATTGGGAGGGTGCGTCCTTGTTTGGCGACGCCGTGTTGCGCCGCGCCGACACGCGCAACGAAGTGGAGTGGACGATCTGGGGTGAGCAGTCCCTTGTCGCCGAGCAGTTCGCGACGGCTGGAGCGACGGTGCGCGATACCGCGCCGCTGTCGCTCGAGGAAGCGACGCTCACGCTTCTCAACATCAACCGGAGTGCGCGATGACCTCGATTCCGCTACACGGCATGCCGCGTTGGCGCACGGTCGCCGCGGCGCAGATCCGGGCGGTCGGTGTGTTCAGTCGGAAGGGAGGCATCGCGCTGATCGGGTTGTTGCTTCTCGCCTTAGGGTTGGTGGTCCGGGGAGCATTACAGGCTCGCGATCTTGATCGCCTTCGCGTGGCGCATCATCCCAACGCGTTCCTGGGACCACAGTCTTCGATCGTGTTCGCACTTGTCGCGGCGCTGTATGCGTTCGCGATGTGGCAGGACGAAGAGCCGAACCGGCGGAGCTATCACTGGATGATGCCCGTCACGCCGCACGTGAACACACTCACGAAGGTGCTGGCCGGGTGGGTGTGGATCCTTGCGGCATCAGCATTGGCGGTCCTCGGCATGGTGTCGATGCGCGCGCTGACGGCGATGATCACCGGACATCCGGCGTACGATGCCGTCGCGGGTTGGATGTGGATCGTTCCTCTCATGTCAGCGACGATTGCGTACGCGCTCGTCTCGTCGGCGACAGTCGGCACGCGCAAGCCGATGCTTTGGGTCGCCGCCGTGATCCTCGCCTACAGTGGTGTTCTTCTCGCGCTCGATGTACTCGGCTATCGCGACACGCACCAGGTCGTGCGGACGGCATTCACCGGAGAGTACGGCATCTCCGCCGTGCTCTTTGGTGACATTGACCGTCTCGAGACAGAGCGTCTCCGCATGATTCCGAGCGTCAATCGCTGGCTCGGCGCATCTGCACTGTGGGGAGGGATGGCTGTGCTACTGCTCGTCGCGACGTCATACCGTCGCCCTGAGCCGTCGATACGCGGGGAGCACGGTCCGTTGCGGCGCGCGGTGGCGGGACACGCGTGGTTGGTCGCGTCCGTCATGGTCATTTTCGTTGCGGCAGGGCTGATCGCGACACGCGTCATGAAGCCGGAATACGAGGCCAGGGTGACGATCTGGAACGAGCCGCGGCCTACCGAGGCAATGGCGATGGCGACTTCGAGCGCGCGCACGCCCATCACGGGCGAGCCTCTCGCGCTGCTGCGAAGTTCGCGAATCGCCGACAGTGTCGTTCACCGGCTCGCGCTGTACGTGCGGCCTGACAATGCGGCCGATACGTCGCTGTTGCGAAATTTTTCTGTCGCTGACCGCTTCGTGCCGGCCGAATACCGTCTCGCCGTGAACGATCGCGGTGCACGGTGGAGCCTCCGTGCTGTCGACATCCAGCTTTCGGACAGTGGCGCGGTCGGTGATTCCGTGGGGCGAGTCTTCGGTTTACGCTGGCAGCCGGAGGCGGCAATTCTCGCGCAGTTCGCGGGACGCGAGGTCGGATTCGTCGTTGGTACGCGGCGATCGGCAGCCGCCGAGTTGTTCGCGCGCCTCAGCATCGTGCAGCTTGCCAGCGGCAATTTTCTTCAACTGGCATTGTCCGATCCAGATCCTCATCGCGCGGCTCGCGCCCTGAATGCGCTGACGTCGGCCTACGTCGAGGAGATGCACCGAAGGGGAATCACACGCAGCGTGCTCGACTCCGCCGTCGCACCTGCGCTTCCGTACAAGAACTCGCCCGCGCAGTTGTTCGGCGTGTGGCTCGTCGCGGGTGTGGGTGTCTCCATCGCCGTCGCGTTTGGAGCCAACGTGTTCGAACGACTCATGCGTCGGCTCTGATCCATTTTGGCAGTACTGCAGCATCACGAGCCGTGACAATCCGCTTTCTCGCCCCTCGCGTCCGTCGGGTGTGCGTTCTCGCTTCCCCGCGCTTGCCCATGGCCTATGCGGTGTCCGATGATCCGGCGCGCGCATCCGTCACATCATTGATTGATTCCGTGATTGTCTCGCGCTCGAAATCGTCAACGCCGCCACCGCCGCTCCCGCCGCGCACAGCCCTGCACTGATCCACATCCCACGCGTGAAGCCGCGCGCCAACTGTGCCGACTGCAGCGCATTCGCACCCGAGATTCCCGCCGCGAGCGGAACGATCGCCGTCGCGAGCAAGCCCGCCAGCCGCGACACCGCGTTGTTCACTGCCGATGCGACGCCGACACGCCCCGACGGTACGGCCGACAGCACCGCCGACGTCAGCGGCGCAACGAAGATCGACAACCCCAGCCCGAACACAATGACCGCCGGCAGCACGTTCGCCACGTAGCTGCCACCGGGATGCACACGAGTGAACAGCGCCATGCCCACGGCGGCGATCAGCGCGCCACATGTCATCGGCGCACGCGCGCCAATGCGTTCAGCGAGCCGGCCGGCGAATGGCGACACCGCGAGCATCAACGCGTTGATCGGCAACAGCGACGCACCCGCCTTCAATGCGCTGTAGCCGAGCACGTTCTGCAGCTCGAGCATGAGCAGGAGGAAGAGCGCCGTGAGTGCCGCGTAGACGAGCAGGGTCGTGATGTTGGCACCGGTGAACTGGCGCGATGCAAAGACGTCGAGCGGCAAGAGCGGCGATGCACTGCGTCGCTCG
The DNA here is from genome assembly GCA_039915865.1 of Gemmatimonadaceae bacterium. Taxonomy (GTDB): domain Bacteria; phylum Gemmatimonadota; class Gemmatimonadetes; order Gemmatimonadales; family Gemmatimonadaceae; genus AG11. Next base: position 2,791 of record JBDSML010000029.1, read on the forward strand.
ACGAGCAGAAACGCGACGATGAGCGCGATTCCGCCCACAAGCGCGGTGAGCACCAGTGGACTCGTGAAGCCGGCATCAGGTCCCGCCGTGAGTCCGCCGATGACACCGGCGAGACCGAGCGTGATGAGCACTGGCCCGAAAGCATCGCGCGGTCCGGCCTTCGCACTGGACGCGCTGTCGACGACGAAACGATGCGAGATCATCGCCGCTGCCAGTCCGAATGGCGCCACCGCGGCGAACACCCACCGCCACGAGAGGTGGTCCACGAGCAGTCCGCCGGCGAGCGGACCGATGGCGGTCGACACCGCAGACCACGCAGCCCACTGCCCGATCGCCGCGCCGCGATCCTCCCCCTCGAACGCCGCCTCGAGCATCGCAAGGCTGTTCGGCACCAGTAGCGCACCGGCCACTCCCTGCGCCAATCGACAGCCGACGAGGATGATGGCGTTCGGCGCGAACGCGCAGGCCACGGATGCGGTCGCGAATCCAACGGCTCCGACCGTGAAGACACGCGACCGTCCCATGCGGTCGCCCAGGTCTCCACCAAGCAACATCAGCGCGCTCAACGTGAGGAGATAGGCGTTCATGACCCACTGCAGGCCGGCGATGCCCAGGTGCAGGTCGCGCGCGATGGACGGCAGCGCGACGCTCACGACGCTGCCCTCCAGGAACACCGCGCCCGAGCCGAGCACGGCGCCGGCGACGATCCAGCGTCCCTCTGCCGACGCAAGCTTCATCGCGCCCTCAGGCCGTGAACCAGATCCTCGCGGAGACCAGCAGCAGGAAGATCGCGAACGACTTCTTGGCCGTCGTCGGGTTGAGCGTCACGCCCACTCGCGCGCCGAAGTACGCGCCGACGAACAGCCCCAGGGCGATGAGCAGCGACGCCACGATGCTCATGTGCCCGTTCCGGTAGTACTGCCAGGCACCAAGTGCACCCACGGGCAAGAGCAGCGCGCCAAGCGAGGTGCCCGTGGCCGTGGACGGCTCCATCCTGGCAAAAAACAGCAGCGCGGGCACGATGACGATGCCACCGCCGATGCCGAACAGCCCGGAAAGCAGGCCACCGGCCAGCCCGATCGCGAGATAAACGAATTGCATGTGATCTCTGGCTGAAGTAAGTCGCCCAATCCGGCCCGAAAGCTAACGGCTCTACCCGCGCTGATCTGGACTTTCGTGATGCCGTGGCACGGGATAGGATTCGTGCTCACCCCCATTCCCGTCCCCGATGATCAGCCCGTCCTCGCTCAGCTTTCTCAAGCGCCTGCTCGACGCCCCCGCCCCGTCAGGCTTCGAGACGGCGGCGGCCCGTACCTGGCGCACGGAGGCGGAGTCGTTTGCCACCAAAGTGACGGTGGACGTCGCCGGAAACAGCATGGCCGAGGTGAACCCGGGGGGCTTCCCCACGATCATGCTCGATGGGCACATCGACGAAATCGGCGTCATCGTCCAGTACATCGACGACGACGGGTACATCTACATCGCGCCCATCGGCGGCTGGGATCCCCAGGTGCTCGTCGGGCAGCGCATCCGCTTCCTCGGCAACGATGGCGACGTGCTGGGCGTGGTGGGCAAGAAGCCGATCCACCTGATGAAGTCGGAGGACCGGGAGCACGCCAGCAAGTTCAGCGACCTGTGGGTGGACATCGGGGCATCCAAGCGAGACGAGGCGGAGCAGCGGCTCAGCATCGGCGATCCCGGGGTGATCGACTCGAAGACGCTCGACTTCCCGAACGACCGGCTGGTGTCGCGCTCCATCGACGACCGGATCGGCGCGTTCATCGTGCTGGAGGCGTTGCGGCGCTATGCCGAAAAGCCCGGTGCGGCGCGCGTCGTCGCGGCGGCCACGACGCAGGAGGAGATCGCGTGGCATGGTGGCGGCGCGCTGGTGTGTGCGCACTGCATCAACCCGCAGGTGGCGCTCGTGGTCGACGTCACGTTCGCGACGGACCATCCGAACATCGAAAAGAAGGAGATCGGCGAGCACAAGATGGGCGGTGGCCCGATCATCAGCCGCGGTGCGCTCATCTCGCCGGTGGTCCACCGCATCCTGCGAGAGACAGCAAAGGCGCACGATATCGCGCACGCCGTGCATGCGGTCGGTCGCGATACGTCGACGAATGCCGACGCGATTCACATCGCGCGCGAAGGCGTGGCGACGGGGTTGGTGTCGATCCCGAATCGGTACATGCATTCGCCGAACGAGATGGTGTCGCTGGTGGATGTCGATAACGCGGCGACGCTGATTGCGGAATTCTGCCGGGCCATCACGCGCGAGACGGACTTTACAGCTCGCTGACGGCGACTGCACCTGAATGCGTGCTATGGTATCGCCGCAACAGTTAATGCGTCGCGTATGCCACAGGCAGCAGGACCGCAGCACGCGCGCGCGCCGATAAACGCCTGATTGCACTTGTGCGTGTGCGGCTAAGACCAAGCCCCACAACTCATTGCGTAACGTTGACGACCTTGCGCTCCGCGATTGGGCGCGGCGCACGCGGATTGCTTATGTCGACGTCATCGCCCCCCTCGAGTTCTCCTGTTGCACTCGACGGATGATCGTTCCCGACCCACAGTCCAAGGTCCGAATGAAGATCCTCTCGAAAGCCGTCTGTCTCACGGCCGTACTGGCGGCACTCGCGCCAGGCGCGGCAAGCGCACAGACACCTCCCGCGAACACCGGCGCAACCGGCAACGTCAACGGATCGTTCCAGGATGTGATGTGGCAGGTTTCCACCAATGGCGGAGCCACGTGGAGTGCCGCCTATCAGGTCCAGGGGCCGCCCAGTCCACCCTGGCTGGCCAACACCGCCGCCTACTCGTGGATTTCGGCGACGCTGAGTGGATCGGGCTCGGGCCCGGATTACATGTTCCGTACGTCCTTCGACCTCACCGGCTATGACGCCTCGACGGCGGTGATGACCTTTCAGTGCGCGATCGACAACAACGCGACGGCCACGAGCTTCTACAGCTTGAATGGCGGAGCGTACGGCGGAAATTGCGGCAGCACGGCCAACGGCTATCAGTTCACCGGCACGAACACGGTGAACAGCGGCTTCGTCTCCGGCACGAACAGCCTCACCTTCCACTTCGCCGGTGACGGCACGACGGATGGTCTCGTGGTCGGCGACATGGCGCTTTCTGCGTCAGCGGTGACCGCGACGCCCGAGCCGGCAAGCCTGTTCCTGTTGGGTACAGGGTTGATCGGCGTGTTGGGCGTTGCACGTGGTGCTCGCCGGAAGCTCGCATAAGGGCTCCTTGGTAGTTGCGGTTCCGAACTGCGGAACCGCAACTGCCGGCCTTTACGGGACGGCGGCCCGATTTTCCGACGGACGCCGCGTCGCTCGCGCCAAGGCCTGCTTGGCCGCCTCGCGCACCTCGGAATCCTTGTCCGACTGCAGCGCACGGATCGCGTCCGTGGCCTCCAGTGTGCGCGCCTCCGACAGTCCATGCACTGACGCGACGCGAAACGCCGTCGTCTTCCGCTTGAACAGCCCACGCTCCACCTCGGCGCCCTTGATCAGCCGCTGAACCGCGTCAGGCGTCGCGAGTTTGCCGAGCGCCAACAGAAAGGCGCCCTGCACCTGCTCGTCCTTCTCCGCGTCGAGTGCATGCAACAACGTCGCGGTGGACCGGCCATCCTTCCGCGTCACCAATGCTGCTGCCGCCTCCGCACGCCTGTCTGGCGCACCGTCCACCAGCCCCGACTGAATGGCCTGCATCGCGCGGACGGTGCCGAGGCGCATCAGCGCACCCGACACGGCGCGACGGACGCGATCGTCCTCGTGCCTGAGCAGAGCCGTCAGCGGCTTCTCGGCCTCGCGCACCTGCATTTCGCCAAGCATCTCAGCCGCGTTCCGCACCACGAACCACTGCGGATCGTCGAGCATGTGGAGCAGCGACGTCACTCCCGCCTTGAGCTGCACGAGAGCACCGAAGTAGACATGCCTGTCGCGCTGGTGGGCCACCGCGCCGATCTGGCCGATGAGCGCATCTGCGCCGTGTTCGCCGGCGCGGGCCAGGATGGCGACATACTCGTCGCGACGAGCCGGATACACCGCCAGCTGCGACGCCACGCAGCGCAGCGGCTCCGCCTTCGAGAGCCGCCGCAATGACATCGCGATGATGCGCTTCGCCTCCGGGTCGGCCACGGCACCTTCGCGGCGCAGCATCCGCGACATGATGTCGCTCACGATTGGCGCCTTTCGCTCCTTCGCCGCCACCTCGGCCAGCACCACCAGGTCGTCGAGCACATTGGCGATCGCCGGTGAATCATTGGCGACGTCGAGCTTGCGGAGCAGTTCCTCGTACGACTCCGTCGGCGTCCGCGGCGCAGCGAATTGGGCGAACAGGCCGCCGCCGTCGTGCGACGTGCTCGGCGTCGGAATGGACGGCACCGAGCGCGGCGTCGCCCTCGCGCGGGCTTCGGCGAGCGGATCGTCGAGGACGTCGCCGAATTCCATTTCCGGCATCGTCAACGCCTGGGAGATGCGCGGCCTGGCCGCAAAGCGCACCGTCGTGGCACCGAGGGCGATCCGCTGTGCCTCGGCCGCGGCGCCGCCGTCGTCCAGCGTCGGCATGCTGGCCATGATCCGGGCGACACCGAGGATGTGCGCCGCCGCCGCGTTGGCGTCGACGGTGATCATGGCCAGCCCGTGCAAGTTCATCTGCTTGGCGACGTCGGCCACGCCGGTGAGCGCGAACGGGACGACCTCACCGTTGACCTGAAGGGAATCGACGTGGAGCGACAGGTTCACGGTGCCGTTTTTCGCCAGCGCGACCAGCGCGCGCAGCGCGACCTTCTGCTCGTCGGTGTTGGCGGGCTCGTGCAGCAACAGCCAGACGAGCTGCGCGAAGTGGCGGGCTAAGATGACCGAGTGTTCCATTGACTCCGTGTCCAATTAGCATTCGACATCACCTCTAACGTACGATGATGCGCTTTTTTCAGTCCCTTGTGCCTGTCCACTCCGGCGCGCTGGCCGCGCTGCTGCTCTTTTCCGCATGCAGGACCGCCGAGCCAGGCGGGCAGGCCCCGTCACTGTCGGCGGACGCCAGCCGCATTCAGCGCGACATCGCCTGGCTGGCAGACGATCGGCGCGACGGCCGGGGCACTGGAACGGCCGGAAATGATAGCGCAGCAGCTTACATCGCGCGGCGTCACGAGGCGCTCGGCCTCGAGCAGATCGTGCCGGGTACATACGTCCAGCGGTTCACGGCCCGCAGCGCCGAAATGGCCCACGAGGGGCACCCGGAAGGCGTGCCGGCGGAGAACGTCGTCGCCATGGTCGCCGGCTCCGACGCCGGCCTTCGCCACCAGTACGTCGTGATCGGCGCACACTTCGACCATCTTGGCCGCTCGAGCGCGCACGCCAGCGACCCCGAGGCCAAGGACGCCATTCGCAACGGCGCGGACGACAATGCGTCGGGCACCGCCGCGGTGATGGAGCTTGCCCGGCAGTTCGCCGCGAAGCCGGCGAAGCGATCGATCATCTTCGCCAGCTTCACCGGCGAGGAGCTCGGACTTCTTGGCTCGCAGTGGTTCGTCGAGCATTCGCCGGTGCCGATCGACAGCATCGTCGCCATGGTGAACTTCGACATGGTCGGCCGCCTGCGGAACGACAAGCTGATCGTGTACGGTGTCGCCACGGCGACCGAGCTGCCGGGAATTCTCGCATCCGCGAACGTCGAACCCAAGCTGGTCGTCAGCGCAGTGGGCGACGGCTTCGGCCCTTCCGATCACAGCTCGTTCTACACCAGGGGAATTCCCGTCCTGCACTTCTTCACCGATCTCCACGACGACTACCACAAGGCGACCGACGACACGCCGAAGATCAATGCGGCCGGTGAAGCGCGCGTCGTGGGAATGGCGGAGCGGGTCGTGCGCTCGATCGCGGATCGTCCGTCGCGCATGAGCGTCGTGCGCTCGGCCGCGCCTGTCGCGTCGGCGGGCAGCCGCGAGGGATCGACCACGTATCTCGGCTCCATTCCCGACATGAGCGCCGGCGACATCCCGGGGCTCAAGCTGAGTGGCGTGCGCGCGGGCAGTCCCGCTGCGGTGGGCGGACTCGAGACGGGCGATGTGATCGTGAGCTTCGGCGGCAAGCCGGTGACCGATCTCTACAGCTACACCGATGCGCTATACGCGCACAAGCCGGGCGAGAAAGTGAGCGTCACCTACCTGCGCGGCGGCGAACGGCGCACGACGATGATCACGCTGGGTACGCGAGGGCAGTAAGCCATCGACTTTGCCGCTCACCGCCTGGTCGTCAGCGCGCTACACCTTTCCGCTCCCCGCGGGGCATCGCTTTCCTGTGGAGAAGTACGCGATGCTGCGCGATCGCGTGGTTGAAGAGGGGATCGTGTCGCCAGGACGTGTGCTCGTGCCGCCCGCGGCATCGGATGCGGACTTGCTCCTCGTGCACGACGCCGATTACGTCGCGCGGTTCATCGCGGGCGAGCTGACACCACGGGAAGAGCGCGTGATCGGGCTTCCGTGGTCACTGGCGCTCGTGCAGCGCTCGCGCCGGGCGGCGGGTGGAACCCTTGCCGCGGCGCGGCATGCCCTGTCGCGTGGTGTGGCGATGAATCTCGCCGGCGGCACGCATCACGCGTTCGCCGCGCACGGTGAGGGGTTCTGCGTGTTCAACGACGTCGCGATATCGATTCGCGTGTTGAAGCGCGACAAGCTCATTCGACGCGTGGCTGTTGTCGATCTCGACGTGCACCAGGGCAACGGTACGCACTCGATCTTCGCCGGTGACGACTCGGTGTTCACGTTCAGCATGCATGGCGAGAAGAACTATCCCTTCCACAAGGTTGCCGGCACGCTCGATGTCGAGCTGAATGATCGCACCGGCGACGAGGAGTATCTCGCGCTGCTGATGTCGTCGCTGCCTGGTGTGCTTGCGGCTTCCGCGCCGGATATCGTGTTCTATATCGCCGGTGCAGATCCACATGAGGACGACGCACTGGGTCGCCTCTCGATGACCTTCGCGGGGCTCGCTCGGCGCGATGCGTACGTGATCTCGCAGTGTCGCGAGGTCGGCTTGCCGATCGTGATCACCATCGGCGGTGGCTACGGCAAGCGCATCGAGGACACGGTGGCGATCCACGCGGAGACAGCGCGGATCGCGGCGTCGTTCACCTAGCCGGCATCGGAGATTTGGAACTCGATTGAACGGAGTGCACAGATTGAGGCTCAGGCCGAGGGCTACCTCGACGCGTGAATCTTCACCTCAGCCATCCGACGCTCGAGATACCGGCGTTGCGACCGCTGTGACGTCAGCGCCAGCGCCGACCCGTACGCATCGAGCGCCGCAGCCCAGCGACCGAGCCGTCGGAGCAAGTCGGCACGCGCCGAGTAGATCAGTTGATAAGAGTCCAACTCCCCGCGCGCGAGTAACCCATCGATCAACTGCAAGCCGCGCTCGAAGCCTTCACTCATCGCGATCGCCACGGCGCGGTTGAGCTCCACCACCGGCGAGGGCTGCACACGGAGCAGCACGTCGTACACTCCGGCGATCTGTCGCCAATCCGTCTCCTCGGCACGTGCGGCCTCCGCATGCACCGCGCCGATCGCCGCCTGAAGTGTGTACGGTCCAAAGCGCCCCGATCGCAGCGCACGTTCGGTCAGCGCGATGCCCTCGCTGATCTGACCGGGGTTCCACAGCGAGCGATCCTGTTCGTCGAGCACCAGCAGTGCGCCATCCGCTGAGCTGCGCGCCGCGCGACGCGAGTCGTGCAACAGCATCATCGCCAGGAGACCCTCCGCCTCCGGTTCGGGAATCAGCTCGACGAGCAGCCTGCCGAGTCGGATCGCTTCGCCACAGAGATCAGCGCGCGTGAGCGTTTCGCCGAAGCTCGCCGCGTAGCCCTCGTTGAAGATCAGGTACACCACCGCGAGCACCGCATCGAGTCGCGCTGCCAGCTCACTCGCCGCAGGGATCTCGTATGGAATGCCTGCATCGCGAATCTTGCCCTTGGCGCGGACGATGCGCTGGGCAAGCGTCGGCGCGGGAAGCAGGAACGCGCGCGCGATCTCTTCGGTCGTCAGGTTGCCCACCGTCCGCAGCGTGAGCGCCACCTGGGCATCCGGAGCGAGCGCCGGGTGACAGCACGTGAAGATCAGCCGCAGCCGGTCGTCGCCGATCTCGTGATCATCGATATCCACGTCGGCACCGACATCCAAAAGCTCACGCGCCAACTCGTCGCGCCGAGAGTCGAACGACGTCTGCCGCCGTCGCTTGTCGATCGCCTTGAAGCGACCCGTGCTCACGAGCCACGCGACGGGGCTCGCCGGCACGCCGTCCGTCGGCCACTTCTCCATCGCCACGACGAACGCATCGTGCAGCGCTTCTTCCGCCGCATCGAAATCGCCGAGCAGGCGGATGAGCGTCGCGAGTACGCGGCGCGAGTCGGTCCGGTAGATGTCCTCCACCACGGCCTTCACGTCCATCGGTGTGTCGGACATCGACTCTCGCGCGCGCGTGTCGCTCGTCGACTACATCCCCGTGGTGTCCATGATCGGGCGCACCTCGATGGAGCCGTTCAGCGCGGCCGGAATGCGGGACGCCACCTGGATCGCGTCATTCAGGTCCTTGGCCTCGATGAGATAGAAGCCTCCGAGCTGCTCCTTCGTCTCGGCAAACGGACCGTCGGTCGTCGAAACCTTGCCATTCCGCACGCGGACCGTGCTGGCTGTGAGCGTCGGCTGCAGTGCGTCGCCACCGAGCATGTGGCCACTGGCCTGGATGTCCCGCGTGTACTGGCCGTACGCCGCTGACACCGCGCCGTTCTCTTCCTGGCTGCGCTTCGTCCAGATGCTCTCGTCTTCATAGATCAGGCAGAGGTATTTCATTGGATCCTCCAGAGGGTTTGTGTGCTGCTCTGACCAGTAGTCGAACGGAGCGAAGCGAAATCGACAGGTACGCTGGAACGGGCGCAACTCGTGGCGTGGGAACGTGAATGGCGCGTGACGAGCAGTTAGTCTTCAGCGTTCATGGTTCACCGCTCACGCTCCCGATGATCCCGATTCCTCCGCCACGCGAACACGGCTTCACGACGACCACGCCCGTCCCGCTGTATTGGGTCGAGTATGGTGAGGCGAGCGCGCCGCCGCTGTTGCTGCTGCACGGTGGTCCGGGTGCGAGCCACGACTATCTCCTTCCGCAGATGCTCGAGCTGGCGAAGGAGCATCGGCTGGTGACATACGATCAGCGCGGCGGCGGTCGGTCTCGGCACGACGACGACCGCGCGCCGATCGGCTGGCGAGAGCAGGTAGCGGACGTCGCGCTCGTTGTCGCGGAGCTCGGCGTGGATCCGCTGACGATCGTCGGCTATTCGTGGGGCGGACTGCTGGCCATGCTCTATGCGATCGAAGCGACTGCAGGTCGCGCTGGGCCGGTAGTCCGGCGACTCGCACTCATCGATCCAGCGCCAGTGACACACGAGTATCGCGACGCCTTCGAGCAGGAATTCGCGCGCAGGCAGGCGAGCCCCGAGATCGCGGCGCTTCGCGCGGAGCTGGCCCAGTCCGGCCTGCGCGAGTCCGATGCTGAAGCCTTCAAGCAGCGCCAGTTCGAGATCAGCGTCGCCGGCTACTTCGCGGATCCACGCCGGGCGCGCGACCTCACGCCCTTTCGCGTCACCGGCCGAGTCCAGCAGTCCATCTGGACCTCGCTCGGCGATTTCGATCTGTTGCCCGCGCTCGGCACGCTGCACCTTTCTTCCTTCGTGACGCACGGACGGCAGGATCCCATCCCGCTTGCGTCGTCGGAGGCGGCGGCGCGTGCCCTCGGTGCGCCTTGCGTCGTCATGGAAGACTGCGGGCATGTACCGTATGTTGAGCAGCCAGCGCAGCTGTTCCCTCCTCTGCTCGCTTACTTGCGCGAGCCGTGACACACCATCCCCTGGTCAAGTAAGGGAGCCGTGGCAGACGAGACCGTTCAACCGCACATCGCGACGCTGGAATACGACGGACGACGCTTCAACGTGAGCTGTCGCGTTGCGTTCGACGGCATCGAGTACGTCGGCCGGCTCTGGTTCGCCGACGAATCGTGGGACGACGCGGGTCTTCCCGACCGTGGAGCGCTGCCCGGCCGGACGCGCGAGGAAGCGCTCGCGCTCGCCCGTCGGCTGACGTCACAGGACATCCTGCTGCGATACCGACGAGCCTTGGCCGAGAAGCGGCGGTTCGTCGGACTGCGCCGCGCGACGGATGAGATCCTCGGGAAGATCCGCTACCTGAACCAGGTGGCGATCTCGATGCGCGCTGGCCTTCTGGATTCGGAAGGAGCGGCAGCGGAGATCGATCTCACAGAGCGGCAACTCCACGAGATCATCGAGAAGTTGAAGGCCTTCGCCGGGATCGAGGCGTAGTACCGAGGGGCGCGCGCTCCGCTCAAATGGATCCTCGTACAGCGGCACACTCCCTCACCCAGATCGCCAGTTTTCTCGAGCTTCGCGGCGATAGCCCGTACAAGGCCCGCGCCTATGAGCAGGCCGCGCGCGCCGTCGTCGCACTCGAGACCGACGACCTCGGCGCCCTCGATCGCACGGGAGAGCTCGCCGCCACGCGTGGACTCGGGCCGGCCACGCTCTCCGTCATCCGCGACCTCATCGAGAGCGGCGAGTCACGCTACCTCGAGCAACTGCGCGCCGAGACGCCACCGGGGCTCATCGACCTCCTGAGCGTGCCCGGTCTCGCCACGGCGAAGATCCACCTCCTGCACGAGCAGCTCGGCGTCGACTCCATCGAGTCGCTCGAGAGTGTGGCACGCGATGGGCGGCTCGCGAAGCTCAAGGGGTTCGGGCCAAAGACGGCAGAGAAGATCCTTCGCGGCATCGAGATCTTTCGCACGGCGGGTTCGATGTCGCTCTACCACCGCGCGGCCATCGGCGCGCGATCGCTGCTCGCCGTCGTGCGCTCGCATCCCGACATCGAAAGGGCCGAGGTTGCCGGCTCGATACGGCGACATCGTGAGACGATCGGCGACGTCGACGTCGTGGCGGCGTGTCCGCGGGATCCGTTCGCCGTGGCCGCATCGTTCGTCCGCGCGCCCGGCGTTCGCCAGGTATCGCGCGAGGACACGGCGTCACCGAGCATCACGTTCATGGACGGGACGCACCTCGACCTGCACTGCGTGCTGCCCCGCGACTTCGCTGTCACGCTGTGGCGCGCCACTGGATCCACCGAGCATGTGCGCGCGATCGCGGCGATGCTGGAGAAGCGTGGTATCACGCTCGACGACGACCAACTGCGCGACGCCAGCGGAAAGGCGATCGATATCGGCGACGAAGCGCAGATCTACACGCTCGCGGGATTGCCGTTCATCCCGCCCGAGATGCGCGAGGAGGGTCACGAGCTCGCACTCGCCGCTTCCGGCCGTATGCCGACGCTCCTCACCCTGGGCGACATTCGCGGCGCGCTGCACTGCCACACTACCTACTCCGACGGCAAGGCGACGATCGCCGAAATGGCGGACGCCGCGCGGGAACGTGGATGGGGCTACATCGGGATCACTGATCACTCGCAGGCTGCGTTCTATGCTGGCGGCATCCCACCCGAAAAGGTGATCGCGCAACACAGGGAGATCGACGCGCTCAACGCGACGCTCACCGATGTGCGCGTCCTCAAGGGCATCGAGGCGGACATCCTCGCCGACGGCACAATCGACTACGGCGCCGCGGTGCTCGACCGGTTCGATTTCGTGGTGGGGTCGATACATTCACGGTTCGCCCTGGATCGCCGCACGATGACCGCGCGTGTCCTCCGCGCGCTCGACGACCCACACGTGACCATACTGGGCCACCCCACCGGTCGACTCCTGCTGTCTCGTCAACCGTATGCCATCGACATGGAGGCGGTGCTCGAGAAGGCCGGCGCGCTCGGTGTTGCCGTCGAGCTCAATGCCGATCCGAAGCGGCTCGATCTGGACTGGCGGCTCATCCCGCGTGCCCTGCAATTCGGCTGCACCATCGCCATCGGCCCCGACGCGCACTCGACGGCCGGTCTCGACGTGATGACGATCGGCGTTGGCATGGCGCGGAAGGCTGGCCTCGAGGCGAAGGATGTCCTGAATGCTCGCAGCGTGGACGACGTGCTCGCGTTCGCACACGCTCGTCGCACCAGGATGTGACGACTGGCAACAGCAACTGACTGGCTTGAATCCTTGAATCTTTCGGAATCGCGTCTCTCTGTACGAGCCAGCGTTGCGACGCCCCCTCACCGCTGCGCGGAGTAAATTCCAGCGGATTCGCATGATTCCAGTCACGGAAATCGCCGCAACGAGAGCGTGAATGCCCGCGAGGAAGACTGTACCGACAAAGGCGAAGCCGGTGACGCGGGCCAAGCGTGCGCGCCCGCGCGGAGCCGCGTTGAAGACACATGCCAGTGTACTTCTCGATCGACTGCTGAAGGAGTATCCCGACGCGCACTGTGCACTGGATTTCACGAACGCCTATCAACTCCTGGCCGCCACCATCCTCAGCGCGCAATGCACCGACAAGCGCGTGAACATGGTCACGCCGGTTCTCTTCCAGCGCTATCCAGGCCCCGCCGCACTCGCCGCGGCGAAGCAGGACGACGTCGAGGAGATCATCAAGTCGACCGGCTTCTTTCGCAACAAGGCGAAGAGCCTCATCGGCATGGCGACCGCGCTCGTGGAACACCATGGCGGAGAAGTGCCCGCCGACATGGACGCACTCGTCAAGCTCCCCGGGGTAGGACGCAAGACGGCGAACGTCATCCTCGGCAATGCCTTCGGCCGTAACGACGGCATCGTCGTCGACACGCACGTCACGCGGCTCAGCAACCGGCTCGGCCTCACCACCGGCACCGACGCGGTAAAGATCGAGCAGGCGCTCATCCCGCTCTTTCCGCAGCAGCACTGGACGATGCTCTCGCACCTGCTCATCGAGCATGGCCGTCAGGTCTGCGTCGCACGCTCGCCGCGCTGCGGAGACTGCATTCTCGCTGACGTCTGCCCCTCCTCGCTCGTCTAGTACCGACTCCTTCAGCTTTCAGTAGTTCGCGATGAGCCCTGAGCTGCGGCTGGAGCCGCGGTTTACGGCGTGTACCTGACGGCCCTTCCCGAAAAAGAACTCCGAATGAACATCACCTCCCGCGCGGCCCTCGTCGCACTCGCACTCGCGGCCGGATGCGCGCGCAACGCTGAACCCGACACGGAACCGGAGATGCTCGCCGAGCCGTCCGTGCGCATCGCACCGCCGCTCGGCGCCGTGCAGCCGGGCGACTGCCCCGAGGCCGTCCGCCGCGCCGTCGCGACGCCGGACATCGCCGTCGATCGCCTCGCCACGCCAAAGGCGAACATGGGCACTGCGCTCACCGACAGGACGATGCCGGTCGCCGTGCGTCGCTCGAAGTACAACGACGTCCGCATCACCGTGCTGATCGACACGCTCGGCAAGCCGGCGATGAACACCTTCACCGTGGTGAAAACCACACATCCCTGGCTCGCGACGAAGTTCAAGAGCTCCATCGCGAAGTGGACATTCGAGCCGGCGCAGCTCGCCGGCTGCAAGGTGCCGCGACTGTGGCTCGGCGTTCTGACGTCGGGCAAGCCACCGGCCAGCGCGACGGACTGACCGCTACTGAATGCGCAGCACCGCCATTCCAATGGTGGAGCTGGACGGGAGCGGACGGCCAATCGCGCGCAGGTCGAGCAGCTGCGTGGATGCGGATGAGGTGCCGCTCAGCTTGAGCAGCATCGCACCGCCGCCACGCAGCACGTTCACCCTCGCCTGGAACGACGATCCGAACGTGCCTTGGCGAATCGCGAGTGGAACTGCCTGTCGCGAGTTCGGGAAGTCGCTGTTGTAGCCCGCGAAGATCGCCGGCAGGTTCCAGCTCGACTCCGTGTGCGGCGCGGTGACGCCGGGCAGGTCGTCCGTCGCCAGCATCAGCGTGAACTGCGACAGCAACTCGGGCCACGTCTTGCCGGTCGGCCCCGTGACGTTATCCACGCCGATGGTCGTCACGCTCTTCACGATATTGCGGAGGAACGTGCCTTCGCTCTGGCCGCCGTACGTATCGGTGAGCCAGCGCGTGAACAGCCACGAGCTGCCGTAGATGTCGTTGTCGTCCGCACCGCTGAGAATCGACTTGCCTTCAAAGCCCTGAAGGAACTCGTGCAAAAAGCCAAAGTGGTTGCCCATCACGAACACGCCGCCACCACAACCGGCGGTGGTCGGACGCACCTCACAGTCCAGCGTGCCGAAGTACGACGCATTGCCGCGCCAGGCATTGCCGTGGAGGGCGCGGCCATACAACTCGCTCGCCAGCTGTGCGGTGGCTTCCTCGAGCCACGTCTCCTCCAACTCTGCGGGCCGCGGATCAGCAAAGCGCTCCGCGTACGAGGTGATGTGCTTCGCCTCGTGAATGAGCGTGCTTGGCATCTGCCGCTTCCAGCCGGCTCGCGAGTTGAGCGATGTGGCCGTTGGCGTGGTGTCCGTCACCGTGCGAGCGTAGAAGATCTCCGCCTGATTGCTGGCGCTGACCTCCGCGCCAGCGCTCGGTGGGAAGAAGTCGCACCCCGAGACAAAGCCAAGCACGTTGTCGGCCGCCGCGTTCACCTTCGGGGTGAACAACATGATGATGCGGCCATTGGCATCCGTCTGCGAATCGAACACCAGCGGATCGCCGAAGTTCTGCAGCAGCGGGAAGGAGACCTCCTCGAAGTCCTTGGCGAGCGTGATGAGGTCTGCGTCGATCTTTCCGGCGAGCACGCCGGCATTGTCCTCCAGCACGATCACCCGCGGGCCCACGTAGGCGACACGCGCCGTGATGCGAGCCGCCTGCGCGAGGTCGCACGAATTGAAGTGGAAGTTGATCGATGCGTTCGCGCCCACCGTCGTCGGCACGGGGATCATCGCGAACGACGGCGACGACGAGCGTGTCGAGCGGCGATAGTTGCGCGGTGAGCCCAGCCGGCGAATGATCTGCGTCTCCCGCTCCATGCGCGCGAGATGCTCGTGCGCCTGCTCGGTGACCGCCGGATCGACGACGCTGCGACGCGCGGGTGGCGCATCGATGATGTCGACGGAGCGCAGCGCATCCGCTGCCGACAGCTTCGACGCGAGCACGCCACCACCGGAGCCGCGGAGATCGAAACCAGCCGTCTGGGTGACCGAACGGCTCGCGTTGAACACGCTGATCACGTAGCTGCCGGCGGCGGGAAGCTCATTGCAGGCGATGTTTCCGGTGGCCGTCACCATGAAGCTCGTGCCTACCGCCATCGTGCGCGGTGTCGCCACCGTCATCGTCTGCCTGGCGATCGCGGTTCCCGACACCGTCGTGACCTCGACGTTCACGGGCTGTGTGCTGAGGCAGGGCAATCCCGACGCCGGCAGGGTGACGGTGAGTTGCGTCGGCGTCGCCGCGAGCACGGTGCCCTGCACGCCCGAGACATACACGGAATTGTTCGCCGCCGTCGTGTTGAAGTTGCTCCCGGTGATCGTGGCGTTGACACCTGGCGTCAGCACCGCTGGCGTGATGGTGGCGATCGCGGGCGCCACGGTTCCCACCGGCGCCGTGACGACGACGGCCACGGCCGCGCTGATACCTTCACTCACGGCAGCGATCGCGGTCGTTCCCGCAGTCAGCGCCGAGACGTTGCCTGCGGCATCCACTGTGGCGACACGCGTGTTGCTCGAACTCCATGTGACGATCCGTCCCGTGAGGATGGCGCCGTTGCGATCCTTGACCGTTGCCGCCAGCACGACCACCTGACCGGGAAACACCGTCCCGCCTGGCGCCGCGATCGCCACGCTGGTGACGGGAACCGGCGTGATCACCGCAGTGGCAGTGCCGCTCTTGCCGTCGACGACGGCAGTGATGGTCGCAGTGCCGACAGCCACTCCGCGCAACACGCCACTGGCCGCGTCGATCGTCGCGATAGCGGGGCTCGACGACGTCCACGCTGGGATCTTTCCGGAGATCACCACGCCGTTCTGGTCGCGCACCTCCGCGGTGAGCGTCTTGCTATCGCCCACCTCGACCTGAGCCACCCCCGGCTGGACGTCGACCGAAGAAACGGCCGGCGTGTTCGGAACCACGGGAGTTGGCTTCGTCCCTTCCGCTCCCCCGCAGGAAACGACACTGGCGGCAATCGCGGTGCAACACAACAGGTAGCGGAGGCGCATGTCCAGCCGGGCAAGGGACGACGAGCGAAGGTGGGTTACCGCACGGTATTCACGCAAGAATTGCTCGTCGCGAGGCCGACGGCCGAGCGAAGTACGAGAAGCACGTCGCCGGCGTCGATGATGCCGTTGCAGTTGGCGTCGCCGCGGGGAAACGCCACCGTTCCCGTGGACAGCGAACCCACGATGGCCTGTTGGATCAACAGCGCGTCGAATGCGTCGACCTTGCCATCGGCGTTCACGTCACCCCGCAGCACGCCGGCGTCCGGGCCCAGCGTATGGGTAAAGATGCCACGCCCATACGTTCCCGCGACGACCTGCTTGAGTGCCGACGCGTAGACGAGATCCTGGATGATCACGTTCGGCATGCCCGGCGGGCCTGCCTGCCACGTCGCGCCGCCGTCGGTCGTCTGGTACACGCCGACGTCGGTGCCCACCATGATGCCGAACCCCGCAATGAAGACCGCGGCGTTGGCCGGTGCATCGACGAGACCTGTGCCGCTGATGTCTCGCCACGCGCCACCGGCATCGGTCGTCTCGAACACATGGCCAGAACCGAAGCCCGATACGGTCACGAGCGCATGCGTCGCATCCGCGGGATCGACGACCACGCGCGTGATCGCCTTGACCGGAAGGCCGGCCGATACGTTGGTGAAGGTGACGCCGGCGTTGCGCGTCACCTGCACGAGGCCGTCGCTCGTGCCGGCGTAGATCGTCTGCGGATCACTCTTCGACACCGCGACGGTGGTGATGCGGCCCGTACCGCGCGAGAGATCACCGCTGACCGGCGCCCAAAGCTGTCCCTCGTTCGTCGTGCGATAGAGACGGTGCGTCGCGAAATACAGCGTCGTCGGCGTCACCGGGTCCATCACCAACGGCGGAATGAACGAGCCGCGGTCCGTCGCGACGATCCCGGTCGTGCGGAACAGCGACGACGAGGCATCCTTGCGAATGATGTACGCGCCGCCCGTGCTCCACTGCGCTTCGCCGTAGATGATGGACGGGTTGGCGTAGTTGATCACCGTGTACCCGCCGTCGCCGCCGGTGAAACCGTTCCAGACCGGCGAGCCCGAGTAAATGTGCGTGCCGTTGTCCTGCGAGCCGCCCATCACCTTCGAGCCGTCGGGCGCCACGGCGATGCCGGGATAGTACTGCGTGATGGCGAGACCGGCATTGCGACTCGACCAGCTGTCCCCCGCATCCGTGGAGACGAACACGCCACCGTCCGTGCCGGCATACATGATGTCCGCGTTGCGCGGATCGAAGACGATGGTGTGCCAGTCGCAGTGGATCTCCATCGCCATCGGCTTGAACGTCGCGCCGCCATCCGTCGATCGGTACGCGCGAATGCCCGCGACGAACACGCGCTTCGCATCGCGCGGATCGACGGCGATGGCGAGATCATACGAGCCCTGCGCTCCGAAGTCGCCGCGACCGTCGCCCGTGTAGACGCCGCCCGCAGCGAGCGTCGTCCACTGCGACTTCGTATCGTCCCATTGAAAAAGGCCAAGCATGCGCGAGTTGGTGCGATTCACGATGAGCGCGAACACCACGTCCGGCGATGCCGCACTCACCCCCAGCTCCACTCGGCCCGCCGTCGTCATGTCGAGACTGGGAATCGCGGGGAGAGCGGTCCACGTCGCGCCCCTGTCACTCGAGCGATGGATGCCGCGGCGCGTCGGCACGCTGTTGTCGCTGTTGCCCGCGTAGACGATCGCCGCATTCGTCGGATGTGCGACGATGCTCGCCGTCGCCCCCGTGAGCACGGAACTCCACGACACGCCGCCATCGGTGGAGCGATACACGCCGGCGTTCGTCGCCGCGAGCAGCGTCGTCGCACCGACAGTCGCGCCGACTGCCCGGTCGACGAGAATGCGCGCGAACGACAGCGATCCTCCGGTCGTGAAACGGAACGTCGAGGCGCCGAGTTGCGTCCAGCTCGCGCCGCCGTCGATCGAGCGGAGCATGCCGCAGCCGACACTGTTGGCGTTGTATTCCCCTGTGCCGACGTAGATCACGTTCGGATCCGCGGGATCCACGGTCACCGCACCAGTCGTCAGCGCGCACTGGCCGTCGGTGAGCGGCGACCAGATGCCGAACGTCGACTTCCATACTCCGCCCGACGCCGTCGAGATGATCAGCGGACCTCCATTGGGACTCGGCGCCACGCCCGTCACTCGGCCCGCATCGATCTGTGGGCCGGAGCTGAAGTAGCCGTTGTCCGCGCCGAAGAATCCCGCTGGGCCGAGCGAGCGCCAGCCGCCGGCGAGACCCGACGTGCCCGAGAGACTGCGGGGCACTCCGAATTTCTGCATCGCGGCGAGGCGCGCCTGCAACATGGCGGCGTAAGGTCGAACCGTCGATGGAAAGCTGCGCTGCGCCCAGAAGTATTCTTCGCGCGCCTCGAGATCTTCGCGTGGTTCACGCGCTACGCGTTCCTGTGCGGGGAGTCTCGACGCGACGAGCAGCGCGATGACGCCAACGCGAACAGCTCGCGATGCTGCGCTCACCGGAACACGCGCAGCATCAGCACGTTGCTCTTGCCGAACTTCGTCTCTACCTGCACCGGATATGATCCGGTGATCACTCGCACCGGTGGGGCCTCGCCTCCACTGTCGATCGCATCCGGCACGACGAAGGCCATCCGCGTCCCGTCGTAATTCGATGACACGCCGCGCGTGACGCCCCGGCCGAAGTGCACTGTGTTCTCGCCCGCGCTTCCCGGTTGAAACCCGGATCCGATGAGCGACACGGCGACGACACTCCCCGGTGCGACGAACACCGAGTCAGGGCTCAGCCGCTCGAGCGCAGGTGGGTCTTCGTCCTGTTGGTTGCGTGCGGATGCGCAGCCGAGCAGCAGTGTCGCGAGGATGACTACTCCGATGTCATAGCGACCCACCCGCATCACTGTTTCACCTTCGACGCCACGTCGGTGCGCGCCACCGTATGCATCTCGTCGACGACCAGC
>JBDSML010000243.1:0-4518 GCA_039915865.1 Gemmatimonadaceae bacterium
GGCCGAGGTGCTTCGCTCGACCAAACCGCTGGCGAGAGCGAGTCGCGTTCTGCCCGCCATCGCCAGAAGATCGCTTCCTCCGCGCCGGCGACGTCACGAAAGTCGCAGAGCAGCGACTGAAGAAGGATCCGGTCGTGCTCGACCTCCTTTTGCTCGAAGTTGACGCGGACGTCGCGTCGTAGCGCCTCCACTCCGACCGACTGTTGGTCGTCATTGTTCGGCATCTCCGCGTCGATGCGGGCGAGTCGCGCGTGCGCCGCATGGAGATCGCGCCTGGATTGCTTCGCCTGCCGCAGCGCGTGGCCCGCCGCAGCAAGGGCGGCTACTGCGAGTACGATGGCCGCGGCAAGCAACATTGAGGCGAAGTCTCGACGAGCTAACGATGCAGTACGCGCGCTGCGGCGACCGCCGCGCCGAAGCCGTTATCGATGTTTACGACGGTCACACCAGCGGCGCAACTATTGAGCATCGTCAACAGCGGCGCCAGCCCGTTGAATGACGCGCCATACCCGACACTCGTTGGTACTGCGATGACTGGCACGCGCGCCAGGCCACCGACCACGGACGCCAACGCGCCGTCCATACCGGCGACGACGATGATCACCCCCGCCTGATCGAGCACCTCGCGCCGAGCGAGCAGGCGATGAATACCGGCGACGCCCACGTCGGTGAGCCGCTCGACGCGACAGGCCATCGCGTCCGCGGTGACGGCCGCCTCCTCCGCCACGGGAAGGTCGCTCGTGCCCGCCGTGACGATGAGCGCCGAATCATGCGACTTCTCGGCGGGCGTCGTTGCCGGAAGCAGCGCCGTCCGCCCGATGGGATTGAACTCCATCGCCGGGAAGGCGTCGCTGAGCGGAAGGACGGCATCCGGCTCCACCCGTGTGATGAGCACCCCGTCGCCCCGCTCGGCGATGCGGCGCGCGATGGCGACGACCTGGTCCACGGTCTTGCCGCCGCCGTAGATGACTTCAGGGAAGCCTTGGCGGAGCGCACGATGGTGATCGATCGTCGCGAAGCCGAGCGATTCAGTAGGCTCGGCGGAGAGCGAGTCGAGCGCGCCGTCGACGGGGAGCGACCCCTCGGCAACGCGGGTGAGCAGCTCGCGCACCCGCTCGCGCCTCATGCGGCGTCCGCTTCCATGCCGTCGAGCGCGCTGTCGCTGCCGGTGGCCTGATGAAGCGCGGCATACTTGTCGGCGTTCTGGAGATAGTCCGCAAAGATGCCCTCGACCTCTCCGAACGACGTCACCGCATACAGCTTCTTGCGCAGCTCTGCGCCGCCGTGGAGTCCCTTGGCATACCAGCCAAGGTGCTTGCGGAACTCGATGGCCGCGCCGCGAGGATCGGTCTCGTACGCCATCACCTTGCGCGCGTGATCGAGTGCGATGGCAAACCGCTCATCGACTGGCGGCGCCGGCCGCTTGGGCCGGCCGGCCATGAGGTCCTTCACCTGGTTGAAGATCCACGGCTGTCCGTACGAGCCACGCGCGATCATGATGCCCGCACACTTCGTCTGCTCGTGCATGCGGATCGCGTCCTCGGCCGTCTTGATGTCACCGTTGCCGAGCACCGGGATGTCGAGCGCAGCGGCGACGGCGGCGATCTCCTCCCAGCGTGCGCTGCCCGTGTACATTTGCGTGCGCGTGCGCGGATGCAGCGCGAGCACGCGTGCGCCGGCATCCTGGCAGCGGAGGCCGATCGTGACGGGATCGCGCATCTCCTCGTTCCAACCACTGCGGATCTTGCACGTCACGGGCAGGTGCGTCCCGGACGAAACGGCGCGGATTACCTGCTGCACGAGATCGAGGTCGCGAAGGCAGCCGGAACCGCCGTTGCGTCGCACGACCTTTTTTACGGGGCAGCCGAAGTTGATGTCGATGAACTCGGGCTCGAAGACGTCGGAGACGTAGCGCGCGGCTTCGCCCATCGCGACCGGGTCGGCGCCGAAAATCTGCACGCCGATGGGCCGTTCGCCGGGCCCAAAGCTGAGCTTGTGGATGGTCGCTTCGTTCTCGCGCCGGATGCCTTCGGCGGAGAGGAATTCCGTGACGACGACGTCCGCCCCGTGCTCGTGGCAGAGCTGTCGGAATGGTGATTCCGACACGCCGGCCATGGGCGCGAGATAGAGGGGAACTTCGGCGTCGAGGGGAAACGGGAAGCGCATCGTCGGAACTTACCGAGGCGTGGAAGTCGGTGCAACGATTGCGTTTGACAATCACCGGCGCGCACGGGTACGTTAAGCGGTTCGATCATGATCGATAGGCCGCGCCGCGGCCTCTGGCATTGCTCAAGCACCGGATCGGCGGATGGAACTGCGCGAGTTCTTCAGCGAAGACGCAATCAAGCTCGAGCTCGAGGGGGAGACGAAGGATGACGTCCTCAAGGAGCTCATCGGCCTGCTCAAGCTGGACGAGAAATCCGAGGGCATGCTCTACAAGATGCTGAAGCGGCGCGAGAATCTCGGATCGACGGGGATTGGGCGAGGAATCGCAATTCCACACTGTCGGTCGCTCGTCGTGAACAAGCTGCGTGTCGCCTTCGGGCGGAAGACGAAGGGGATGGACTTCAAGGCAATCGACGAGAAGCCTGTCAACTTTTTCTTTCTCATCGTCGCGCCGCCCCTCGAGGTCTCCAACCAGTACCTGCCGGTGCTCGGCAAGATCGCGCAGTTCTCCAAGGAACCCGACGTGCCGCAGCGACTCCTCGCGCTCACCGAGCCGGGTCAGTTCCTCGAGCTGCTGAAGGAAAAAGGCGTCTAGACGCTGGGCTGCTGTTCTACACGACATGATGTCCGGAGGACGACCTCTGGACTCCAATCAGCACGCAGGGACGGCCCTACATCATCCGTGGAGAACGGGTATGCCGTGGGTCGTCCTTTTCGTTGCTGGACTGTTGGAGATCGGTTGGGCTGTTGGCCTCAAGTACACCGCTGGCTTCACTCGGCTCTGGCCAACGGTCGCTACTGCCGTAGCCATGATCGCGAGCATGACGCTCCTCGGGGTTGCGCTCCGTACACTTCCCCTCGGCATTGCGTACGCCGTGTGGACCGGAATCGGAACCGTCGGCACTGCGCTACTCGGGATCCTGCTGTTTCGCGAGCCGGCCACCGCTTTGCGGCTGGTCTGCATTGCGCTCATCGTGGCGGGGATCATCGGCTTGAAGCTCGCATCGGTTTCGGAGCGCTCGCGTTAGTACGCGAATGCGCAGGCGGCCACTTGCGCCTGATTTCGTGCGCCGAGGGCGGATGGGCGAGATGGAACTGACGCGCCGCAGTAACGGCAACTACTGCGTCTCTCGGCGTTGCGAAGGCTGGTTAGCGCGCGACGCGCGCACAGCACAGTGCTCCGTCGTGCTTGGCGTTGCTCAGAACTGCAGCAACACGATGAGCCCGAACGTGAAGACCATCGCGACGGCAAAGGCGAGGAAGTAGGTGACTCCCACCAGCGTCGTTCGCGCGATGGCGGCGCCGAGGCTGACCTCGTACACGGTGCGCATCGACTGGACGAGATAGACGAGGATCGCAGCGATCCCGATCAGAGTCGCGCCGACCTCGACCGGGACGATGCCCGTCACACGCCGGACGAGCATCAGCGTGAGAACGAGAAACAGGTAAGCGTGTATGTGCAGCGCGAACGCGAGATGCTGCGGAAACCGTCTCCGGCACTTTTGGAGGACCAGCATCACGAGCGCGGCGAACAGCGGCACGAGGACGAACATCGTCTTGGGAATTGCGGCGGCGATGTCGCTTTGCAGCGTGCCACGATTGCGCATCGCGTTGCCGAAATGGGAACCCCACATTCGACCGATCAATCCGCCGTGCCTGGCCATCGTGTCGAGCGACGCGATGGTGGCCGCGCTATCCCTCTCCTGAATACTGATCGCGCCAACCTGCGTGCTGACGGCACGGCTGGTACTGATCACGAGACGCGGCTGCGGCGCCACCGCGCTGGCGAAGAAGTACAACACGCTGCAGACGAGATAGACGCGCAGCGGTGAGATGTACCGCACACGCCTGCCGGCGAGGTACTCCAGCGTCAGCACGCCCGGCTTGGTGACGAGCGTGCGGAAGGTCGTGATCAACTTGCCATCCCAGTGGAGAAACTCCTCCGCGAGCTCGTGCAGGAACTCGCGGAGCGTGGGATCGGGGTCGATGGCGCGCTGTCCACACTCCGGACAGAACTCGAGCTGCACGTTCGTGCCGCAGTTGAGGCACGGATTCGAGGCGGCGACCGACTGCGGCGTCATCGACGACACGGCGGCCGCATTGCGACCGTGCAGTGCCAGCGTCCGACGGCGTTCGCCCGATCGCCGCTCCTCGCTCACTCCCACTCGATGGTGGCGGGTGGCTTGGAGCTCACGTCATACACGATGCGATTGACACCGGCGACTTCACGGATGATGCGATCGCTGATGCGGGCCATGACGTCGTGTGGGAAGGGATACCAGTCCGCCGTCATGCCGTCGGTGCTCGTGACGGCGCGAAGTGCGACGACGTTGTCATAGGTGCGTTCGTCGC
>JBDSML010000254.1:0-12730 GCA_039915865.1 Gemmatimonadaceae bacterium
TTTTGTATCGTCTAACTCGAGAGGCAACTTCCAAGGGCGTGCTCCAACGGCGTGCTCCAACGGCGCTCCAACGATGACGCAAAACCTTCGCTACCCTCCCAACGCGCCACCATACAGCGCCCGATACACCGCCGCGTTCCTCAAAACCACACGCACGTAATCGCGTGTCTCCGTAAACGGAATCCACTCCGTGAACAACTCGGCGTCTTCAGTGCCTGGCCGCGCGAGCCAGCGCGTCACGCGCGACGCGCCCGCATTGTATGCCGCGAGCGCACGCTCTGGTGGCGTGTTGCGCCTCAAGCTCGACGCCAGGTGCGCCGTCCCCAACTCCAAACTCACGTCGGGATCGAACAACAGCGCCGCGTTCCACAGCGGGTACTTCCGGCTCGCCGCAATCGATGCACCTACGCTCGGCATCAGTTGCATCAGTCCGCGCGCCGTCGCCGGCGAAACCGCCCGCGGATTCCAGCTCGACTCCTGGCGGATCAAGCCGGCCACCAGCGCCGGATCGAGATCATTGCGACGCGACTCCTCGACCAGCGCGTCGTCGTGGACGATCGGATAGGCGATGCGAAGGAGCGCGCGCGACGCGTTACCCTTGTCCATTGCCGCGAGGGCAATGCGCAACGCACGCGCCGGCTCGTTCACCGTGCCGAGTGCCTGGGCGATTGCCGCCCCTTCGGCTGGTGCGCTTTCCGCGCGGGCCGCAAGCGCATCGATCTCGAAGCGTGCCTCGACGTCCATGCCGAGTCGCTGTAGCACGACGATCCGTTGTACAGCGCTGTCGACGCTCGCCAAATGCGCCGCCGTGTCTGCGCCGGTTGGGGCCGACCATCCAGGCACCGAAAGTCGCTTTGCCGAGAGCATCGCGTAGTAGCTCAGCGGTGCGTCCTTGATGATCGCGCGCCAGCGCTCGCTGGCCTCGTCCTTCTTGCCACTGCTCGCGTATGCGCGACCGGCCCAGTAGCGTGCCGCAAGCGCCTCTTCGTCTCTCGGATGCGCAACGACGAGCGCGTCGAAGGTCGGCGCGGACGACGCCGGGTTGGATGCCCACTGCAGCAGGCCAAGGCGGAAGCGCGCCAACGGCGTCTGTGACGCCGAGGGAAAGCGGGTGATGAGGTCGCGCAGCGACGTCGCGGCTCCGGTCAGGTCGTCATCGTCCACCTGAAGGTCGGCGAGCAACAGCAGCGCGGGCGCTCCCGCTTCTCGCGCCGCAGAAAACTTCTCGGCCACCGTACGCAGGGCCGCACGCGCCGAGGCGCCGTCGCCCATCTGCACCATCGTGCGAGCACGTAGATACGCGGCGAGCGGCGCGCGAGCCGGGTCGTCGGCGATCGTGGCGTAGATGCGGACGGCGTCGGCATTGCGGCCCGCGCGCGAGAGCACACTTGCATAGCTCATGCGGTCGATCGCGGACAACGGCGATGCGGCGGCCGCCTTCGTGAACGCGGCGACGGCGCGCGCACTCGAACCCGCGGCGGCCGCGGCACGTGCGACGATCAACTCGTCGCGCGGCGAGAGAGTGTCGAGCTTGTCGAGCACCTCGATCGCTTGTCGAGCTTCGCCGCTGTTCGGCGACTTCTGCAGGAAGGAGACGATGCGCTGGGCGAGAGCGGCCTTCGCGGCGTCATCGCGTGCGGCCATTGCGTCGACACGGAAGGCAGACCCTTCATCCCCTGCCCGACGGAACGCTCGCGCGGCGCCGGCCAGGTCGGCGCCACGCTCGCGCGCCTGCGCATCCGTCGCGGCGATGCGTGCGCGGGCCGGCGTGCTGGCCACGCGCGTGAAGAGCGCGGCGCGTGATGAACTATCTGCCATCACGCCTGCGGCGCGAAGTCGCAGCCAATCGGCGACCCGGGGAAGCTTCGCCGCCGCAGCGAGGTAGCTGGCCGCCGCGCTGTCGCGCTGGTTGCCGCGATCCTGCGCGCGCGCCAGGAACACACGTCGCGTCACGCGACTCGGTTCGTCGCGCGCAGAGGCGAGTGCACGTTGCGCGTCGGGCAGCGCATCGGCGCCACGCTCGAGCGCGCTCCGCGTAAGCAGCTCGCGTCCCTCTCCGCCAAATTGGCTGTCGAGCCACGGGGCGTCGCGGAGCAACCGGTCCACTTCCGTCCATCCGTCCCACCCGGCAGCGGCGCGCGCGCCGGTCAGCCGCGCGTCGGGCGCAGCCGTCGCGGGAGACGCCAATCGAGAGGCGAGGAGAGCCGTGGCCCGCCACGCGTGACCGGTCCGCAGCAGGGAGTCGGCGCGCTGGACGACCGGGTCGTCGTGCGCCGGCATCGCCGCTTGCCGGCGTGAGAGGTCGACGTCGCCGGCGGCGCTGTCGCTGCTGCGCGAATCGGCGCGCTCGACGCAAGCGGCGGAGAGGACGAAGGGGAATGCCAAAAGCCAGCCATGAATACGGATCATGGCCGGCTAGAGGGTCACGGTTCGTGCCAAGTGGTCAGGAACGGCAGCCGCTGCTGCCGGCGGCGCCGGCTATCAACGGCTCGCTGTCGTGTTCCGGCGTCCCTCGTCCTGCAGCCAGAACGAGAACCACTGGCGGATACGACCCAAGCGGTCGACGAGCAGCCACGGCTCACCTGACCTCGACAGCTCGTGCGTGGACCGCGGATACCTGACCAACTCGACCGGCACATTCTGCTTCTTCAGTGCGATGAACCAGAGCTCGGCGTTGCCCATCGGCGTGCGGAAATCGTCTTCCGACTGCACCATCAGCGTCGGAGTGCGGACCTTGGTCACATGGCGAATGGGCGACAGGTCGTCGTACATCTTGAAATTGTCCCACGGCTTGCCGTAAAACTCGAATTCCGTCAACCCCTGTGCGTCACTCGCGCCGTACCAATAAGTCCAGTCCGAAATCATGCGATCGGTCTGCGCGGCCTTGAATCGATTCGTCTTCGTCGTGATCCACGCGGTCATGAAGCCGCCGTACGATCCGCCCGTGACCCCCATGCGCGTGGAGTCGATGTCCGGACGCGCCGCCGCGATATCGGTTGCCTTCATCAGGTCCTGATAGTCCTCAGCGCCCCAGCGCCCGCGCGTCGAAAACGTGAAGTCCGCACCGTATCCGCTCGAGCCGCGCGGATTCGTGAAGAGGACGTACATCCCCTGCGCGGCGAGATTTTGCGTCTCGTCGAACCATCCCTCTCCGTATTGCGAGTGTGGTCCGCCGTGGATGTACAGGACGACTGGATATTTCTTCCCCGCCTGATAGCCGTAGGGCTTCATCAGCCAGCCCTCGACCTCCACTCCGCCCACCGACTTGTAGGTGATGCGCTCGGCGTCGCTGAAGGCGACCTCGCTCGCGAGCTTGTCGTTGAAGCTCGTGAGCCGACGTTCGTTCTTCCCATCGGCGTCCGCAATGAAGAGCTCTGTCGGCTTGGTCATGCTCGTGCCGACGAATGCGACGCGCTTGCCCGCCGCATCGTAGCTGAAGCCGTTCATCTTCCGGCGGCCGCCAAGGAGCTGCGTCGGTTGCTTCGTCTCGGTGTTCAGACGAAAGAGCCCGCTGCTGCCGCCGACGTCCGCGTTGAATTGCAGGTTGCCGTCGGCAAGCCATTCGACTGCGGATGGCTCGTATTTGAACGAGGGCACGAGCACGCTCGCCGGCGTTCCGCCGCTTGCATCCACGAGGTAGATCCGCGCCGATGCCACGCGTGACTCACGTCCGATGAAGGCGATTCGCTTCGAGTCCGGCGACCACGCCGGGTCGCTCTCGGCGCCCATCCATCGTGCGATGCGCCGCGGCGTACCTCCGTCGACGCTGATGACGAACAGATCCGCCTCATTGCGCGTGGCCTCGTCACGCTTGCCGTCGTACGGCAGGTACGACAGAGAATCACGCTCGCGCTCGACGATCGAATCAGGGCGAAGGTCGGGGTCGGCAAGGAAGGCGATCCAGCGTCCATCGGGGCTCACGATCGCACCGCGGTGCGAGTACGCGGTGCGCGTCAGCTGCGTCTTGTCACTGCCATCGAATTTCTGCACCCACAGTTGCGACGGACGCCAGACTCGCGCCTCCTTCGGCGACGGCATATAGCCACGGTCGTTGGACTTGAAGCGCATGTCGGTGATATGCCGGCCGTCGAAGCGGGCTGCATTCACCGGCTTTGTCACCGAGCTGTAAGGTGGCCGAGCCATCGGCTGCATCTTGCCGAAGGGGTCGTCCTTCATTTTGGCGGAGTCCGCGGCCGGTGCCGTGTCGGCATCCGCCCAGACGGCGAATCGGTTGTCGGAGGGGGTCGACCCTGCCGGGTACTTCTCGAGCTGCGTGGCCTCGCCACTGGGCTGATCCATTCGAATGGACCAGGTATTTCCCTTTCCGCCAGGCCGCGGCGACGTGAAGAACAGATACTTCCCATCAGACGACCACCGGGGCGCGCTGCTCTCCGTGCTCGGCGACGTGTACCGCTGCGGATCGCCGCCGGCGGTCGGGACGACCCAGACTTCGCTGTGGCGCTTGTTCTCCGAGTCGCGGACGGTCGTCACCGCGAAGGCGATGCGGTCTCCGGCCGGGGACATGGCGGGCGCACTCAGCGTGGTGAGCTTGTACCAGTCGGCGAGCTGAAAGGCGCGGGGAGTTGCGCCCTGCTGGGCGACAGCGGGGGCCGCGCCAAGGGCGGCGAGCAGCGTCGCACGGGCAAGGGTGTGCATCGAGGCCTCTCAGGTGGGTGCAGGTCGGGCGCCGGAGCGGGGCGCCCCGGAGTATATAACGCACGAATGGGCTGGCAGCACATGGCTGCCAACCCACCCGTGTTCGCTCCAGTTCGCGGCTGTGCGCCCCACCAGCGCCCAGGTCACTCCCCTTCGCTACTGAGTATTACAGCGGCACTCCATCAGCTGTTGGGGGGTGTTTGCATTTTTTTTTGACGTCCGCCGATGTGCCCTTTTCCGCCCCTGCCCTTCTTCGCGCTGCGCCGACGTTCCGACACCTGCTTGACGTTGGCGTCGAACTGCTTCTGATGCTCCGGCGTCAGTGCGGCACGAACGTCCGCCTTCTGATGCTGCATGACCGCGTGCAGCTTTTCACGGTCAGCTTTCGTACGCTCGAGTACCGCTCGTGCTGCCGCGGTATCCCCCTTCTGTCGCGCCGTGCGCGCTTCCTTCATTGCCGGCTTCAACGACTCGCGCAGTGATTTCGTCTCCTCCTTATTGCGGCCGTGCAATTCCTTCAGCTTGCCCTTCTCCGCCTCCGTCAGCGTCACGCCGCGAAGCAGCTCGCCACGTGCGCGGTGATTGCTGTCGCGGCCCGCGCGCGCAACACCTGCCGAGTCGGCCCTGGCGGCCTGTGCACTTGCGAATGAGGCAGTCGACGCGAGCGCCGCGACGACGAGTACGACCAGACGAGAGTTCCGCATGTGTCCTCCAGATGATGGAGCGCACGATCGCGCATCCACACTGGAAGACGCCAGGTGTCGACAGCCGTTAACTCACCTGGCCGACATATGCGATTGCACTTATTTCCACGAGAATGTCTCGAAGCTCGGCGCCAATCGCCGTACGCGTTGGAAACGGGCTCGAGAAGAATTCCTTGTACACTTCGTTCATGGCTCCCCAATCGTCCACGTTTGCCAGATAGACGGAGACGCTGACGACGTCGCTCAGCTGTGCGCCGGCCTGTTCGAGCAACCGTTTCACATTGGACAGCGTGGCGCGCGTTTGCGTTGCCACATCGTCGCCGATGAGCTCACCACTTATCGGATCGCGCGGCACCTGGCCGCTCACGTAGACGAATGGACCGGCGCGAACGGCGGGACTGTAGGGCCCCTTGGGTGGTGGTGCATCGGGTAATGTGACGGCGTTCCAGTTTCCCATGGTGATCGATGTAGTTGGTGGATGAGTGAGCGCGTCGCTGCGGTGCGCAGCGGGAGAATGACGCGATGTCGCCGCCGTCGCAATCACACCCTGTCGGGAAGCGAAGAGCGTCTCCAGAATCCCATACATGAAAACGCCGCGGATTCCCACAGCAGTAGTCGACGAACAGCAGCCGGTGCGATGGGGCGTGCTCGGTGCAGCCAACATCGCGGTGGGAAAGGTGATTCCCGCCATGCAGCAGAGCGCGCACTCCCCGGTCGTCGCCATCGCCTCGCGCGACCTGCACAAGGCGCAGGCCGCCGCGCACAAGCTCGGCATTCCGCGCGCCTACGGTTCGTACCAGGAGCTGATCGACGATCCCGACGTCGACGCGATCTACAATCCGCTGCCCAATCATCTCCATGTGCCGTGGTCGGTCAAGGCGGCGGAGGCGGGCAAACACGTGCTCTGCGAAAAGCCACTGGCGCTGAACGCGGATGAGATTGCGCAACTGATCGCGGCACGCGATCGGTACAAGGTGCAGATCGGCGAGGCGTTCATGGTGCGAACGCATCCGCAGTGGGCCGCCGTGCGTGAGCTCATCGCCGAGGGACGCATCGGCGAATTGCGTATCGTCGCTGGTCACTTCAGCTATTTTCGTCGCGACCCGAACGACGTTCGCAGCAAGCCCGAGTGGGGCGGCGGCGCGTTGCTGGACATTGGCTGCTATCCGATCACGCTGTCGCGGTGGCTATTCGGCGAGGAACCGACAGAGGTCATCGGCATCATCGAGGACGATCCGGAGCTGAAGGTCGACCGCCTGGCGTCGGGACTGCTCAGGTTTCCGTCCGGGCAGGCGACGTTCAGCTGCTCGATGCAGCTGGTGCCCTTCCAGATGATGCAGATCTACGGAACAGAGGGGCGCATCCAGGTCGAGATTCCCTTCAGCCCGCCGTTCAATCACGAGTGCCGCATTCTCATCGACGACGGCAGCCAGTTCATCGGTGCGGCAGGAGAGATCATCACGCTGCCGGCCGTTGACCAGTATCGGCTGCAGGCCGAGCGATTCTCCGAGGCGGTACGCGGCGTCGGCGCGGTGCCGGTGAGTCTCGAGGACGCGCGCGACAACATGAGGGTCATCGATGCGCTGTTCAAATCAGCGAAGACAGGACGGTGGGAAGCACCAGGCTGATCACGCCACCGTGTTGCGCAGCGTGCCGATCGGCGGAATGTGGATCTCGACGTCATCGCCCGACTGCAGCGTGAAGTGGTCGGGCGGAATGACGCCGGTGCCGGTGAGCAGCACGCAGCCGTCGGGAAAGCTCGTCTCGCGATAGAGGTACTCCACGAGCTCCACTGGCGTGCGCTTCAATTGCGAGAACGTCGTGCTTCCCTCGAACGCGACGCTGCCGTCGCGCGTGATGCGCAGCTCGATCGGTGTCTCCGGCGCCAGCGGCGCATCAGTCATGAGCACCGCCGGGCCGAGTGCGCAGGAGCCGTCGTAGATCTTCGCCTGCGGGAGATACAGTGGATTCTCGCCCTCGATGTCGCGCGAGCTGACATCGTTCGCGATCGTATAGCCGATGATCTGGCCCCGCGCGTTGATGTAGAGCGCGAGCTCTGGCTCGGGCACGCTCCATTTTGCGTCGGCGCGAATGCGGATTGTCTCGCCACTGGCGCGCACGCGAAACGCCGACGCCTTGAAGAAGATCTCGGGACGCGCCGCGTTGTACACGCGATCGTAGAACGTGCCGCCACCAGCATCCTGCGACTCTTCGATGCGCGCGGACCGGCTGCGAAGGTAGGTGACGCCAGCGGCCCACACCTCCTGGGACGTGACCGGTGCGAGCGCGTTGCCCTGTAGTGTTGTCTCGCCCCGCCCTGTTGTCGCAGCGCGAAGGTGGGCCAGCAAATCGGCGTGATTGATCAGCGTGTTCCAGTCGGCCTCGAGCGAATGAAAGCGCCCATGCGATTCGACGACGACGCCGAGCGCGGTGCGATAGAGCTTCATCACTGTCCCTGGAGCGCGAAGTATTCAGTTGGTCCGCTGCCGGTATTCTTCAGCGAGTGCGGAACGTTCGACGCGAGGAAGACGACGTCGCCGACAGCGAGCGCATGGCCGGGAGTGCCGATGATCATCTCGTTGCGACCCTCTCGCATGACAACGAACTCCTCGGCACGATGCGTATGCGTGACGTGATTGGTGAGCCCTTCGTTCAGCGTCGAGACGTGGATCTCGAAGCGCCGGAACATCGACGTCGGCCGGTCGAAGATGTCGCGGCGCATGCCCGTAGCGGTCTTCTTCACGTCGACGTCATTCCAGTCGACGAGGAACGATCCACCGGCGATCTTCCCACGCGCCACATCCGGCGGCGCCTTCGACACATAGGTGAACAGGTAGTACGTCGCCGGCCTGGCGCCCTCGTTGACGACAAGGATCTTGTCACCGGGCAAAGCGACCGCGACGCTGCCAGAACTGACCATCTTTCGCTTGCCGTCGATCGTGACGCCGAGCTGTCCATCCTTGATGATCATCAGGACTTCGCTGTCATTCACGCCCACGACGACCGCAGTGTCGGTGGCGGACTTGGGCGCGAGTGTCACCGTGCGAACGTCGAGGCGCACGAGGTCGAGCGTGCTGCCGGAGAGCAGTGCGCGTTCCGTGAGACCACCACGCTGCACCGGCTTCGTATCGCGCCAACGAAAGACACCCGCCTTGAGTGGTACGAGCTGCGCCGCTGCGAGCAACGGGAGAAGGAGAGCAAGTCGGAGTGAGCGCTTCATTGGTCCGCCGTCTCAGCGATCACCACATCCCGGCCCGCTCCACCCTCGAGCGCTGCGATGATACGGTCCACATCATAGACGCAACCGGCCCATGTGCCCCCGCTCGCGCGTTGGAGCGCGGCCCAGAGACGCGTGTCGTCGGGCAACTGCGCATGCGGTGCGAGCGACTCGTGCGGCGCGCGTTCGTCGAGCATCACTGCGCATGCGTCGAGGGTCATGCGAACACCATCCCGGCCAACGACATCAACTGATCCGGACAGCTCATTGCGATCGATCACGATCTCGATCAGATCATCGTCGCGCACTCGGCCAATCGGTCCACCGTGCAACGCCTCTGGCCCGATGTGGCCGATGCACGCGCCGCTCGAGAATCCGGAGAACCGACCATCGGTGAGCAGCGCGACGTGCTTGCCCCACGGGAGATACTTGAGCGCCGTCGTGATCTGCGCCGTCTCCTGCATCCCCGTTCCCGAGGGCCCGTTGCCGATGAGGACGATGACATCGTTGGCGACGATTGGCCGCGCCGTTGCGCCCTTCACCGCCTTGATCGCTTCGCGCTCGTCGGCAAAGACGCGCGCCGGTCCGAGATGACGATAGACCTGATCCGCGTCGACGACCGATGCGTCGACAGCTGTCGCCTTGATCACCGACCCTTCGGGCGCAAGGTTGCCCACCGGGAAGACGACCGTGCTCGTGAGTCCCGCCTTTCGCGCCGCATCCGGCGACATCACCACGTTGTCGGGATCGATCGCCGCACCCGAGGCGAGTCGCGCACGCGCTTCGCGACGGCGGTCGCTCGACTCCCACCAGTCGAGCGTGGTGTCGAGCGTGTCGCCCGTTGCCGTGAGCACTTCGCCATGCAACAGCCCCATGCGACGCAGGTGCAGCATCACTTCGGGAACGCCGCCGGCCATGAACACCTGCACGGTGGGATGTCCGCGCGGTCCGTTCGGCAACGCGTCGACGAGCCTTGGCGTCGATCGGTTGACGCGAATCCAGTCGCTCACCGTCGGCGGAACGATCCCCGCCGCATGCGCGATGGCGGGAATGTGCAGCAGGAGATTCGTCGAACCTCCGAACGCCGCATGCACGAGCATCGCGTTCTCGAGCGCGTGTGGCGTGAGAATCTTCTCGAGCGTGATGCCGAGTGCGCGCAGTCGCATGAGCGCGAGTGCCGAGCGTCGGCCGAGCTCGAGCCAGGACGGTTCGCCGGAGGGCGAGAGCGCGCTGTGCGGCAGTGCGAGTCCGAACGCTTCGGCGACGACCTGCGACGTCGCCGCTGTGCCGAGAAACTGACAGCCGCCACCTGACGACCCACAGGCGCGACATCCCATCTCCTGCGCGTAGTCGAGCGTGATGAGATCGCGCGAGAAGCGCGCACCGAGGCTCTGCACCTGACCGGCGTCCTCGGCGCCTTGCGCGGGCAGGGTGACGCCGCCCGGCACGACGAGGCCCGGCAATTTCCTCGAACCGGCGAGCGCGAGCATCGTCGCGGGGAGGCCCTTGTCGCACGTGG
The DNA here is from genome assembly GCA_039915865.1 of Gemmatimonadaceae bacterium. Taxonomy (GTDB): domain Bacteria; phylum Gemmatimonadota; class Gemmatimonadetes; order Gemmatimonadales; family Gemmatimonadaceae; genus AG11. The sequence goes on from JBDSML010000254.1 coordinate 10,097, forward strand.
CGATGCCCATCACGCCTTTCGCCGTGGGCAAGGAGCGAATGAGGCGGCGCATGACGATCGCCGCGTCGTTGCGATAGGCGAGGCTGTCGAACATTCCCGTGGTGCCCTGCGTACGTCCGTCGCATGGGTCGCTGCAGTACGCGGCGAACGGAACAGCACCGCCCTCACGCAGTGTCTCCGCAGCCTCGCGCACGAGCAGGCCGAGTTCCCAGTGACCGGTGTGCAGGCCGAGCGCGATGGGATGTCCGTCTTCGGCGCGCAGGCCGCCCATCGTACTCACGATGAGGAATTCGGGGCCCTGCAGTTGCGCAGCGTTCCATCCCATGCCGACGTTCTGTGTGAGACCGAACAGATCTCCACTCGGCGAATTGCGCAGCATCTCCGGCGTGAGTGGCAGCGCACCAGCCGGGCCGTCGCCCGAGATTCGGCTGGCGGCCACGGCGGCTGCGGAACCCAGCACGGATTCGAGAGGCGGAAGAGCGTGTGACTTGTCCATATTGAAAGCTTGCTCGGGAGTCGCCCGACTCGCCACCCGCAACCGATGTCATCCACTTTTCTGATGTCTGAACGCACTGGAGACGGTTCAATGGAACTCACTGGCGGCAACCTGATCGGCGGAGTGCCCGCTACGCTTGGCGACGTCCGCTTCCGCGCGACCGATCCGAGTACGGGCACCCAGCTCGAGCCGGCATTCGCCGAGGCGACGAGTGCCGACGTCGACGCGGCGGTGGCCGAGGCGGAGCATGCGTTCCGCACCTATGGTCAGTCGTCGGCGGAACAGCGTTCGACGTTCCTTCGCGCCATCGCCGACGAGATCATCGCGCTCGGTGCTCCGCTACTCGAGCGCGCGAGTGCCGAGACCGGTTTGCCGATGGCGCGGCTCGAGGGGGAACGTGGCCGAACCGTGGGCCAGTTGCGTTTGTTCGCCGATCATCTCGACGAGGGGTCGTGGGTCGAGGCGCGCATCGACACTGGTGATCCGGCGCGTGCGCCGCAGCCGAAGCCGGACCTTCGTCGCATGCTCGTGCCGCTCGGACCGGTGGCGATCTTCGGCGCGAGCAACTTTCCTCTCGCGTTTTCCGTCCCGGGCGGCGATACGGCGTCGGCGCTCGCGGCGGGATGCACGGTCGTGTTCAAGGCGCATCCGGCACATCCGGGGACGTCGGAACTTGCCGCGGGTGCGATCGCGCGCGCCGCTGCGTCGGCCGATGTGCCGCCAGGCGTGTTCTCGCTGCTGCACGGTTGGTCGCACGACGTTGGGCTGTCACTCGTGCGTCATCCCCGCATCTCGGCGGTTGGCTTCACAGGCTCGTTGCGCGGTGGTCGTGCGCTCTTCGACGCGGCCGCGGCGCGCCCCGAGCCGATTCCCGTCTATGCGGAGATGGGCAGCATCAATCCGGTCTTTCTGCTTCCCTCGGCAATGGCGGAGCGGTCGTCGGTGCTGGCGCAGGGACTGGCGATGTCGGTGGCGATGGGAGTCGGACAGTTCTGCACGAATCCCGGCGTGATCGTCGGGGTGCGTGGCGTCGCGTTCGACAACCTGGCGGCGGATCTCGCGGCGCAGGTGGAAAAGCTGCAGCCGGGCGTGATGCTGTATGGCCAACTGCGCGACGGTTACACGAAGGCGGTCGATCGCGCCGGAGCAAAGTCGGAGGTGCTCGCGCGCGGCGGAGGTGGCGACGATGCGTTGCGCGCGCAACCGGCGCTGCTGCGGACGGATGGAGCGAGCTTCCTCGCCGACCCCGAGTTGCGCGAGGAGATGTTCGGCCCGGTGTCGGTGGTGGTCGCGGCGAGCGACTACATGGAATTGGAGCGCGTGGCGGAAGGGCTCGAGGGCCAACTCACCGCGACGATTCATGGAACGCCGGAGGAGCTGCACTCGCATGCTCGCCTGGTGGAGATCCTGACGCGAAAGGTGGGCCGCCTGCTGTTCAATGGATTCCCGACGGGCGTCGAGGTCGGTCACGCGATGCAACATGGCGGCCCATATCCGGCGTCGTCGGATTCGAGAACAACGTCTGTGGGCACGGCGGCTATCGAGCGTTTTGTGCGGCCGGTGTGCTACCAGAATTTCCCGGAGACGTCATTGCCTGTCGCTTTGCGTAACAGGAACGCGCTGGGCATCTGGCGGTTGGTGAATGGGTCGCTCAGCAAAGAGGATTTGTAGCGAGCCAGCTTTTTCTCCGCAAGGAGCTTTCCCCTGCGCAGAGATGTGATTCCAACAACTTCACATGATTCAAGGCGGCTCGTTGCTGTTTTTGCGTCAACGCAGCGGCAACACCGTCGCCATGAGCAGCGTCGTCAACAGCGACACCATACCCACCACCGCCAGCAACGGCGTCCACGACCGTAGCGTCTCTACCTCTGTCACCACGCCGATCTTGCTGAACACCCAGAAGTCCGCGTCGTTCATCCACGAGCCCACCAGCGAACCCGCTGCGATCGCCGTACCCAGATAGACGTTGTGAAACGGCAGCGGCACTCCGCGGACCATCGCGCCGATGCTGCCGCCGCCGTGATCATCGCCACCGTGCTCGAGCCCTGCGCCACCTTCACGACTGACGTCACCGCGAAGGCGAGCAAGAGGATGTCGAGCCCTGAGCCGCCGCCGATCCGCGCGAACGCGCGCTGAAT
>JBDSML010000275.1:0-42440 GCA_039915865.1 Gemmatimonadaceae bacterium
CAGATTCTCACGGCGGTGATGCTGCAACTTGGCGCCGCGGCGCACGAGAGCACGTCCGCCGCGCTCGACGCGCGCATCGCGACGCTGCGTGAACTTGCAGCCGAGGCGCTCGAGGAGGTGCGGTCGCTCTCGCACACGATGCATCCGCGTGTGCTCGACGACCTCGGTCTCGCGCCGGCGCTGGAGTGGCTTGCGCGGCAGACGCAGGCGCAGGAGCCGCTCGACGTGCAGGTCGTGGCCGCGAAGTTCGACCCGCCGATTCCTGCACCGCCCGCGGCCGCATTGTATCGCGTTGCCCAGGAAGCGCTGCGCAACGCAGCGCGACATGCCCAGGCAAGTCACGTCGACGTCAGCCTGCGACGCGACGGCCGGTCGGCGGTGCTGGAGATCGTCGACGACGGACGCGGCTTCGACGTCGAGCGCGCAGAGGCACGACGGCCCGGCATGGGGCTATTCTCCATGCGCGAGCGCGTCGGTCTCGTCAACGGACGGCTGACGGTGAGCAGTGCACCGGGACGCGGCACGCAGATCGTGGCGATCGTGCCACTGGCGAATTGAGGGGGGACGCAGCAATGACGATACGAGTCGTGCTCGTGGACGATCACGCCATCGTGCGCACGGGCCTCAAGGCCGTGCTCGGTGCCGCCCGCGACATCGAAGTGGTGGGCGAGGCGGCCGGTGGGAATGACGCCGTCGCGCTGTTGACGACGACGGACGCGGACGTCGTGGTGATGGACCTGTCGATGGCGGAAGGGGACGGCATCACCGCGACGAAGACAATCACGAGCGACAAGGACCAGCATGCGCGTGTGCTCGTCCTGACGATGCATGCCGAGGAGGCGTATCTGGAGCGCGTGTTGGAGGCGGGTGCGTCGGGGTACCTCGTGAAGAGCACCGCGGATCGCGAGTTGGTGGACGCGGTGCGTTCGGTCGCGCGCGGGGACGTCTGGGTGCGTCCCGCCGCGGCGCGGGTGCTCGCGCAGGGTGCGCGTCGTCGCGAAGAGCATGCGACCGACCGTGCGCGCTACGAGCGGCTGACGGATCGCGAGCGCGCGGTGATGCGGTTGATCGCGGAGGGGTATACGGCGCCGGAGATTGGCGAGCAGTTGGCGATCAGTCCGAAGACGGTGGACACGTACAAGCAGCGCGTGAACGACAAGCTCGGGCTGACGCATCGTGCGGATTATGTGAAGCTCGCGCTGAAATTGGGACTTTTACAGACACCAGTGCAATGAAATTCGACAGCCGCGCGTGTGACGCGCGGCTGTCCTCGGCGGTCAGCGTTAGTGATGCCACTCTCGATTCGCGCGACCGTCGTTATTCTGGCGGCACTCGTCCCGTGCGCTCTTTCTGCGCAGGACTCGTTACGTGTGTTGCGCGTGCAGCCAGAGTCGCCCGCAACGCCCATCGCATCCGTGGTGGTCCTGTTCGATCACCCCGTTGCGCCGCGATTCGACAAGTCGGTTGATCCCACGAGCGTATTGCGCATCGTGCCGGACGTGCGCGCGCACATCTACTGGCGCGATCCGAGCACCATCGTTGCCGACTTCGATTTACCGTGGGCGGCGGGTACGACGTACGAGGTGCGCATCGATCCATCGTTGCGGAGTGAGGCGGGCCTGCCGCTTGCGAAGACGGCGCCGCTTCGAATCCAGGTGTCGATGCCGCGCGTGCTCGCACTCCTCGCCGATGCGCGTGACGCGTGGGCGGACACCGTGCTGCATCCGGTGGCGATGTACTCGCACGCCTTCGACCCGGCCGCGCTCGACGGCCACCTGTGGGTCGTGCCGGTGCGTTTGTGCGGCCAGCGTGACTCCATTCCGATGCGCGTGGCAAGGATGCGCGCGGTGAACGACAGCGATTCGTGGCAGTTGCAAACCAACGCGGCGCGAGGAGGCAGCGCAGTAGACGCCCCGCGCCAGGTCATCGAGTTCACCGTACCAGGTACGATTCCGCGTGGCTGCGGCGCGGAGTTGCATGTTCCGAAGGTGGTCGGGCAAGCGGCGATCGAGCGGACGTACTTCAGAGTGCGGGATCCATTCAGGTTCGAAGGGACCGACGTTGCGTCGGTGAGCGTGGTGCGGGGCCCGATCACCCTGAGGTTCAGCAACGAAGTGTTGCCGGCCGACGTGGAGGCGAGCGTGCGCATCGATGGACGGCCCGTGCGCGTTGCCACCACCTCGAAGGCAACGGAGATCGTCCTCCTGGATTCGATCAAATCGCGGCAACGGCGCCAACTCACGCTGAGCGGCACGATGCGCAACGTCACCGGTGACGTGCTGGGCAAGGACTTCAATGTCATGCGCATCGGTGCTCCGATCGAGCCCGGTGTCGGGTTCGCGAGTCAGCTTATGGTGATGCCGCGCAGTGGTGCGACGCTGGTCCGCGTGCGCCACGTGAATGCTGACTCCATGCTGGTGATCATCGGACGTGTGCGCGACGCGATGCGTTCGCGGGCGCTCGCCGACGGGAACGTCTACTTCGAACGGGTTGGCTGGAAGGATCTCGCCGGCGATACGGTGACGCGCTCGTTCGCGGTGCGAGCGCCACAGGACAGCGAGGGCATGTTCGCCGTTCCCGCAACGGCGGTACCGATGGCGTGGCGCACCGACCCGTTGTTGCTCGTGCGCGCGTATCCAATCGTGACGCCGCCCGCTCCGCTCCCGTCGGTGGGCGACATGCTTCCGGCGATCATCATTCGCGCGCCGGGCGGAAACGTCATCGGTTCTCGCTTCGCGACGATACTGCGTTCCGACATCGCCGCACACGCCATCGCGAGCCGCGATGTCGTCGACGCGTGGATCACATCGTTGCGCGACGCACGTCCCATCGCAGCAGCGCGTGTTCGGGTGCTCGATGACTCCAGCCGAGTGCTGGCAAGCGGCATCACCGATGCGCGCGGGCGCGTGCACCTCACCGGCGCGGCCGCGAAGACGACGCAGGCGACGCGCCGGATACTCGAGGCAACGGTCGGCGACGACCGCACGATGCTGTTGCTGCCCGAGATGGCTCCGGTCGCCGCCGCCGCGGATGAGGACACGTGGAACGCATACGGTCCGGCCAGTCGCACAGGTGAGACCTGGCTGCACGGTAGCGCGTTCACGGAGCGCGGCATCTATCGTCCGGGCGAACGCGTGTTCCTGAGCGGCGCGGTGCGCACATTCACTCCCTCGGGCGGATACCGCACCCCCTCGGGCGACTCGGCGCGTTTCGCCGTCTGGTTCTGGAGTGCGGACGGCGAGAGCGATCGCGTCTTCTCACGCGACGCGCCTCTCAGCGATTTCGGCACCGCGGCGGACAGCTTCGTGCTCGGCGCGACCGCGCGGCTCGGCAACTACTTCGCCGTGCTCTCGCACAGGGAGGCGGGCACGTGGCGCGAAGCGGCGCGCACGAGCTTTCGCGTCGCCGAGTATCGAGCGCCCGAATTCGCGGTGAAGGCGACATCCGACACAGCGACGCGACTTTTCGGCGGAGACACTGCCACCGTCGACGTGAGCGGACGCTACCTCTTCGGCATTCCGCTCGCCGGTGCGAAGATGGAATGGTGGTCGAACGTGGAGGACGTGCCCTGGTGGGCGCAGCGGGTACGCGGACTCGAAAGCTATCGCGTCGGACGCACCGAATGGTTTGGCGACAACAGGCAATCTCGTGCGAATCGGGCGCGCGCGGACAGTGGTGTGCTCCTGCCTGATGGATCGCTTCGCATCCGCGTGCCGCTTCCCGCTCTCGACCGGCCTGCCACGCTCCACGTTGCGGTTACGGCGACGGACGTCAATCGGCAGGCCGTGACGGCCAACCTCGCGCTGAACGCGCACGCAGCGAACGCGTATCTGGGAATGCGCACTCGCGGTTCGCGATGGCTGTGGAAAGCCAAGGACAGCGTCGTCGTGGAGATGCTCGTCGTGAGTGCGGACGGAACAGTACGCTCCGGTGAGGCGATCACGCTCGTCGCGCTCCGGCGCCGATTCGAGGGCAACCGATGGGTGGCGGACACCGTATGGCGCGGGTCGGAGACTTCTGCGACCAACGCCACCACGACGGCGTTCATCCCGGGCGACGGCGGGAGCTACGAACTGTTGGGCCGCGTGACGGACGAGCGCGGCCGAACGGCTGAGACGTCGCTCGACGTCTGGGTGTCAGGGGGTACGCCGCGCTGGGACGGCACGAATCCTCGCGCGCTCGCGATTCGCTCGGTCCGCACACGATTCGCGCCGGGCGAGGTGGCGCAGCTGATCCTGGAGTCGCCCGCCGAGGAGCACGCGTGGCTCACGGTACGGGGTGAGGGAATGCTGTCGGAGCAGTTCGTCACGTTGCGCGCTGGCATCAATGCGCTCAGCGTACCGATCCCGCCGAATGCTGGTTCTCGAGCGACTGTCTACCTGCGCACCGTCCGTGCATTCGGAGCGAACGGCGGTGCGGACAGCGCTGGCATCTATACGCGCAGCGGAATGATCGCGCTCGAGGTGGACTCCACACCGCGCTCGCTGCATGTCGCGATCACGCCGGCAAGCGCGCGTTATCAGCCGCGCGATACCGTCCGCGTCGCACTCGACGTGCGTGATGTGAGCGGCAAGGGACAACGCGCTGACGTCGCGGTATGGGCGGTGGATGAAGGCGTCATCGCACTCACCGACTTCGTGCGACCAGCGATCCTCGCGGCGCTGCTTGCCATGGGCGCCGATTATCCGTGGACTGGTTCGACGCTTCTGGCCCTGATGATGTACACGCCGCCCGGCGTTGCACCGGTGGATCTGTACGGCATTTATGGATCGTCCGCTGCGAGTTCGTCCGTCCGCATTCGCGGCGCATCCTCTTCCATGCGTTTGTCCCAGAACGTGGTGACGGGTGTAGCGTTGGAGTCTCCCGCACCTGGTGAAGCGCCGCGCAGCGTCTTTGCGACAACCGCATTCTTTGCGGGGCATGTCCGCGCCGACGCTGCTGGCCGGGCGCAGACATCCTTCGTGCTGCCCGACAACATCGGCGCATATCGAATTTTCGCCGCCGCAGTGGGTGAAGGCGTGTCTGCCGGCAGCAGTGATACGAGCATCGTCACGACGCGGCCGCTCGTCGTGCGCCCCGCGCTGCCGCGAGTCGTGCGTGTGGGCGACGAGCTCTTTGCTGGCGCTGCGCTCACGCTGGACCGAACTTCGCGCACTCCGGTGTCGCTCACCGTCGAGGCGACGAACGTCGAGCTCACCGGGGCAACCACGACAGTCGACACGCTCGACGCCCGGCGATCGCGCGAACTGCGCTTCCCGATGCGTGTGCTCGGCGGCGACAGTGTGTCCTTCATTTTCCGCGGCAGCACGCTGTCCGGCGCTCCACTGCGCGACGCCGTCGAAGCGCGGCTCGCCGTGAGTCCGCCCGGTCGCGCGCGTGCACACGTCGTCACCGGCATGGTGAGGCGCACGGATGACGTCATTCTCGCGGTGCCCGACGGCATGGACACCCTCAAGTCGCGCGTCACCATGCAGATCGGCGCGTCGCCGCTGCCACTCGTGCGGCAGTTTGGCGAGGCGCTCCGCATCTACCCCTACTATTGCACCGAGCAGGTGTCGAGCGCAGGTCGAGGTTTGCTCGCACGTCTCGAGCTCGAGCGCACGCTCGATAGCACTACCAGCCTGTCCTCGCGCGATCGCGATCAGCTCACGACTGCCGTGGCGACGCTCGTGGGCCGCCAGCGCAATGACGGCGGCTTTGGCTACTGGAATGCCGGCAACTGGACGTCGCCATGGCTCACCGCCTACGCCCTCGACTTCATACACGGCGCGCGTCGTGCCGGCATCGACGTACCGGAGGGAGCGTTACGTCGCGCCGAAAAATATCTCGCTGCGACGACGACGTCATATCGCGCGGTGATCGAGGACTCCGTGTATGCATGGCGCGACTCGATCCAGTGGCCACACGAGGCCCTCGCGGCCGCGGCATCGCTCCGCCGGGCAGGAAGGCCAGACACACCGCTCGAGCAGCGCGTCTGGACCATGCAGGACAGGCTGGATTACCAGGATCGTCTCTCGCTCGCACTGCTGGCCATCGACAGTGGCGATTCACTTCGCGCGAGAGCGTTGTTGGACGCAGCATGGAAGAGCGCGCATCTCGACGGACGACGCATCACACTCGACGACTCCGCCAACGGCCGCACGTGGCTGTTCCGTTCCACCTCGCGTCCGATTGCGCTGCTGCTCTCGGCGACGACACGCATCCAGCCCACACATCCCATGCTCGGCGCGCTCTTCGAGTCGGTCGTGCAGAGCGGAAGAAGCGAAACGTCGCGATGGTGGAACACGCTCGACCAGGCGACGGTGGCCGAGGCGTTGACGGTTGCGTCGTCGGTGATGCAGTTGGCGTCGGAGCGCACGATCACCGTGTCCGGTGCGCGCGGTGGAGCAGTGGGACGCGTGACGCTCGCGAAGGGGCGGACGGACTCGCTCACGCCGTCACTGTCGTCGCTTACGGTGCAGTCGCGCAACTCCACGTCGTTGCACGCGTCGTTCACATCAACGACGTCCGCGCCGACATACTATGCCATGACACTGTTCGAGGTCCCCACCGCGCGCCCAGTGCGTGCCGACGACGAGGGGATCAGCCTCGAACGCTGGTACGAGAGCTACGACGGTGGAACGCCGATCACCGACGTGAAGGAGGGTGAGCTCGTCCGCGTGCGGCTCCGGATCACGACACCGCGCGATCGAGAGTTCGTCGTCATCGACGACGCGCTGCCCGCAGGTCTCGAGGCGGTGGACCTGTCGTTGCGGACGTCTGCGTCATTGCCACCGTTCGAAGGTGCACCGCGTCTCCGTAGTGACATGAACGAGGGGCCGCCCGGCCAGCGATGGTTGTACGGCGCGTGGGACTCCGGCTGGTGGACGCCGTGGGAGCACAAGGAAATACGCGACGATCGCGTCCTCTACTTCGCGCGGCAGCTATGGAAAGGCAGCTATCAGGCGAGTTACATCGCTCGTGCGACGACGGCCGGCGTCTTTGTGCGTCCGCCCGCGCAGGCCGAGGAGATGTACAATCCGGCCGTCCGCGGCCGCAGCGATGGGGGTGTGTTCACGGTGACACGCGCGCCGAAGTAGGCGCGCCACGTTAAAGATCCGCGCAGCTCTTCACGATGGCGCGACAACGCTTACACAGCAGCTTGCAGTTGCGCCACCAGAGATCGGCCGATCCGCAGATGTCGCACACGTCTTCTGTTTGCTGCAGCGGTTGCGCCTCGGCCATGCGGCGAATATACCAAGGGCATGACTGCGAGCAAACAGACACTCAACGTTGGCCTCATCGGCTACGGACTGGGCGGTGCCACCTTCCACGCGCCGTTCATCACGCGGACCGCCGGGCTCCACCTCGCAACCGTGATGACCAGCGACCCCGCGCGCCAAGCGGCCGCGCGCGAACGCTATCCGGACGCGGGAATCGCCGTCAATCTCGACGCGCTCCTCGCCACCAAGCCTGATCTCGTCGCCATCAGCTCGCCCAACGCCACCCACTATCCGCTGGCCAGGGCAGCACTCGAGGCGGGCGCACACGTCGTCGTCGACAAGCCGTTTGCGGCAACCGCGGACCAGGCGCGCGAGCTCGGCGCCATCGCGTCGCGCGTCGGCCGCATCGCCATTCCCTTCCAGAACCGTCGCTGGGACGGCGACTACCTCACGCTCAGACGCCTCATCGACGACGGCTCACTCGGCGACGTCCATCTCTTTCAGTCGCGCTTCGACCGCTGGCGTCCCATTCGCAAACCGGGTTGGTGTCGCCCGGATGCTGCCGCGTTGGCCGAGAATATCGTCCACGACCTCGGCACACACCTGATCGACCAGGCGCTGCAGCTGTTCGGACCCGTGCAGCGCGTCTATGCCGAGCTTCGCCAGATCGATCCGACCATCGTGACGTCGGACGACATGTTCATCTCGCTCACGCATGCGAACGGCGTGCAATCGCATCTCGGCTCCACGATGTCCGCGGCGATTCCCGGCCCGCGCTACAACGTGCTCGGCACTCGTGGGTCGTACGTGAAGGAAGGCGTGGATCCGCAGGAGGGAGTGCTGCGCGCCGGCGGCACGCCGGATTCGCCCGGCTACGGTGAGGAGCCCGAGGAGCTGTGGGGGATGTACGGGAACGGCGAGCGTCAGCAGCGTGTGCGGACGGTCAAGGGCGACTACTCACCGTTTTACGCGGGTGTCGCGCGGGCGATCCTCAATGGCGACGCACCACCGGTGACAGTGGAGCAGGTGGCCGAAGGTCTGGACATCATCGGCGCGGCGTTCGCGTCGGCGTCGAGCGGCGAGACAGTGGCGATGTAGCGCGGGCTACGGGATGTATGTCCACAGCAGGACGTTCGCATGACGAATGGGCGTACCGCGGTCGTTCGAGAATGTCTGACGCCCTCGTCGCGTCATGGAGTACTCGACGGGCATGCCATGCCAGTACACCTCGACGCCCACGATGAGATCGAGAGGGTAGTCGCCCAGCTCTCCCCAGTCCGTCGGAATGTTGTCGAGCGTGTAGCTGTCCGAGACCGACAGCCCAAGCTTGGTGAGCAGGTGCCGTAGGTCGACGGAATGGCCGTCGATGATGTCCTTCCGCGTCATGAAGCTTCCACTGAATCCCATGCGCGAGCGACTGATGAATCCCACGCGATCGAGCCGCTGCGTGATCGTGTTGGTCGCGCTTTCCGTGATGCGCACCGGGGGCAGGTAGGTCATCACCTGCTCGAGCGCGAGCTCCATCTCCATCGCGCTGGTGTCCACCGTCATTACACCCTCGAATGGCGCGAAGCCGATTCGCCGGACGTTCACGAGATAGTGACCAGGCAGCAGGTTGCGAATCGCGAACGCACCGGCCGTATCGGTGATGCCGATGCGCGACTTCGTCGTGTCGACGAAGAACTCCTTGTCCGCGTGCGTGCTGTCGATCCACGAGAGCCGGATGTCCGCGAGCGGCACCGGCAGCGTGGTCCGGATGCTGGCGATGGTCCCGGTGAGGCGGGTTCTCCGCACCGCACTCGAATCGGCGTGCTCCGGCTGTTGCGCACCCACGGTGCCGCGCAGCGCACAGGTGAGAGCGAGCGCCGAAAACGACATCGACATCATCGTCGTCCGCCACTTGCCCGAATGCATCGTCATTGGTGTCTCCTCACGACGGTTGCACATTGTATACAGGTGCTCACTTCTGGCAAGACGGGCTCAGCGGATGGAGCATTCTGCCTCCGCCGAACGTATTCTGGATGCACGACCCACCTACTCTGTGCCGGAGAACAGTCATGCGCTCGCACCGGATCGCCCTGTTGCTGACGTTCACCGTCTCCACCGTCGCCGTCGCTCAATCCGCTCGACCTGGTGGCCCATTGTCCGAACCCAGGACCTGGCAGACGCCGTGGGACAAGACGCGGCCGCGAGACCCGTTCGTCGATCACCAGGGACGCGTGTGGTTCGTGGGGCAAGTCGGTGACTACGTCGCGCATCTCGACCCGAAGACAGGCGAGTTCAAGCGCTACACGATCGACGAGGGGACGCATCCGCACAACCTCGTCGTCGACGCCAAGGGCATGGTCTGGTTCACCGGCAACGAGAACGGTCGGATCGTGAAGATGGATCCCGCAACGGGGAAACTCACGACGTTCATGATGCCCGACCCCGCGGTGCGTGATCCACACACGATGACCTTCGACAAGAAGGGTGACGCGTGGTTCACTGCGCAGAACTCGGGCTTCGTGGGCAAGCTGACGCAGGCCGACGGCAAGATCCGGCTGTGGAAGATGGAGAAGGGATCGCGTCCCTACGGTATCTGGCTCGACTCGAAGGACCGTCCGTACTTCGATCTCTTCGGCACGAACAAGATCGGCACCATCGATCCCGCCACTGGCGACTTCAAGTCCTACACGCTGCCTGACGAGCGCGCGCGTCCACGTCGCATCGCGCTCACCTCCGACGACGCCATCTGGTACGGTGACTACACGCGTGGCTTCCTCGGCAAGCTCGATCCGACGACCGGCGCTGTGGAGGAATACGCACTGCCCTCCGGGCCGGCGTCGCTACCGTATGCCATGACGGTGGACGACCGCGGCCGCATCTGGCTGGCCGAGACGGGCGTGCAACCGAACAAGCTGGTGGCGTTCGATCCGGCGAAGAAGGCATTCACGGAATCGATCGCCATCGCCGCCGAGGGTAACAACGCGATCCGCCACATGGTGTTCGACAAGACCACGCGGCAGATCTGGTTTGGCGGCGACGCGAACATGATCGGGCGCCTCAAGGTGTCGGCGCCCGCCTTGGTGCCCTAGTACCGCACCGCGATGCCGGCCTTGATCGACCGGGCCGGCATCCGGTAGTACTGCGCATCGCCAAACTCGCTCTCCGACACGGCATCGCGGCGATCGCCGAGGTTGCGGCCGTCGACGCGGAACTCCCAGTCGTTCATGCGATAGCCAATGCCGGCATCGATCGTCGTGAACGCCTCGGCAAGTGCGGTGTTGCGCTTGTTGAGGTAGCGGTCGCCGGCGTAGTTCAGCGTCGCACTCGCGACGAATCCGTTGGTGGGCGCGAGCACCAGGCCGGCCGACGCGAGATGTCGCGCTGACATCTCGAACCGCTTGCCGGCGAGTTGCGTGTTCACGCCGTCGAACTCGGTCACGTAATTCGTGAACTTGCCGTCGTGAAAGCTGTACGTACCCCGCGCGTGCAGTGCGTACGGCAGCCGTGCGTCGGCCGCGAGCTCCACGCCCTTGAATCGTGTCTGACCCGAGTTCGTGAGAGCGGGAAGGTTGTTCACGACCGTCGCCGTCACGAGGTTGGTGAAGTCCATGCGGAACACGCTCGCCTCGAGGTCGAGCCGTGCGTCGAGTGTGCTGATCTTGAGTCCGCCCTCGTAGCTGCGCGACGTCTCGGGGTCGAGCACGCCCTCGTTTTCGGCGAGACTGAAGTCGAACGCTGCGGGCTTGAACGTGTCGCGATAGTTCACGAAGGCACGTACGTGATTCGCGCCCTGCTCAAACAGTCCGAACATCGCGCCGAGGCTGCCGCTCGGACGCGTGTGCGTCACCGACGCGCCCTCGCCACGCCTCTCCTGCGTGGCATTGAGTCGCAGTCCCGCGCTCAGCGTGAGGCGTGATGCCGGACTCCATTCGACGGAGCCATATGCGCCACCGAAGAGACGCCTGGATTCGGCGTCCTTGTCGAGTACCGTCGGTTCCGTCACCGAAGCCTGCGACGCACCTGTCAGCGGCGCCGTGTAGTTGAACGTGGCGCCCTTGCCCTCCCCGTTGGCGAAGAGCAGATCGACACCGGCCATGAAGCGCACGTTGTTGATCGTGGGCCAGATGATGTGCGAGTCCGCGTAGATGTCGTTGACGTCGATGGTTTCCTTGAAGCCGGCGGCGTTGTTCGGCGTGTTCGCGACGTCTGTGAGAAAGCCGCGGAAAATGCTCTGCGGCGCGAACGTGTACGAGGCGCTGCTGCCCCACACGGCGCCGTTCATCACGGGACGCTCGAGACCGGCGGAGAGCGCGAAGCGGACCTCGTTGAGATATGCGCCCTTCGGGTTGTAGTTGGCGTCGAGCGGCGTGACGGACGAGAGCGACCCGCCCTGGCGGACGTGCGGGCTCGCCGGCTGCTGATTCAGCACGTTGAGATCGGCCGTGAGCCACGTCCGATGATCGCCATCGCCGGTCGCGGTGCGCAACAGCGCATGGCCGCGCGAATACGAGGTGTTGTCGTCCTTGAAGCCGACGCGCTCGCCGTCCACGCTGAGACGTGACTTCCACGCGCTCATGACAGGCAATGGCACGTCGAGCGACGCACTGCCAGAGCCGAATGCGCCGCCGGACGCCGTCGCGTAGCGCGCCGTCTGTGCGGCGGCGGAATGCACGACGTGAATCACACCGACGAACGACGTCGCGCCGTAGGTGACCGGCGCGGGACCGCGCAGGACCTCGATGCGCTCGACGTCGCGCAGGCTCAGCGTGGCGATTGCGGGATTGAATGCGCCGCCCCAGGGGATGCCGTCGACGACGAGCAGGAAGGCGTCGAACTCGCGCAAGCCCCAGATCTCGGGGACAGCGCTTGCCGGCCCCGCATCGCCGCCCGGTGCGATGGCGATCCCTGCGGCGAGCGACAGCGCTTCACGGAGGGTGGTCGCGTTGCGCGCGCGCAGGTCGGCACCGCTGATGACTTCGATCGAGGCCGGGACGTCATGCGGCGCTTTCGGAATGCGCGTCGCCACGACTTCGACCGGCGGAATGACGACTGGAGGCTGCGTCCCCTGTGCACCGGCACGGCCGGCGAGCACGCTGGAGACAAGGAGCAGGATGGCAGTGCGCGACGCTGGTATACTTGGCATGGCTCGAACTCCGGACGGGCTGGCAAATTCATGAAGAGTTCATGAACGGGCGTAAGCTAGGGTCCGAGTTCAGGCACGGCAACGCGTCAGTCAGGCGGAAGTCCGAGGGGCGGGAAGCGTCGCGCGAAACTCCGTGCGGCCAGGCCGGCTTTCGGCGAGCTCGAGACGCCCGCCATGCAGCTCCGCGATCCGCCGAGCGATGGCGAGTCCGAGTCCGGCGCCACTCGGGTCGGTGAATCCGTTCTGCTCGGCGCGTGTGTGGGTGTCGTCCACCCGGAAGAAGCGCTCGAAGATGCGCTGGTGTGCATCCAAGGGCACACCGGGTCCCGCGTCAACGACCGCGATCTCATACGCATGCTCGGTGCGTGACAACGTGACGTCCACGCGGCCGCCGTCGGGCGAGTACTTGATCGCGTTGTCGAGAAGGTTGAGGATCAGTCGGCCCACGAGATCTTCGTCACCCTCGAACGGCGCTTCCACCACCTGGCCCAACGCCACATGCGTATTTCGGCGGTCGGCCATGGCGCGGACACCATTGGTGGCATGGTGCAGCACCTCCTCGAGGTAGAACGACTCGCGCCGCGGCAGCAGATGGCCCGCATCGGTGCGCGCGAGCAGGAAGAGGTCGTCCACGATGCGCGTGAGCCGCCGGGTCGCGTCCTGCACCACCGTCATCGACGCGCGGTACTCGTCTTCGCTGCGATGCTCGCGCGACAGCGTGAGGTCTGCCTCCGTGCGCAGGATCGCCGTGGGAGTGCGCATCTCGTGCGACGCATCGGCCATGAAGCGACGTTGCTGTTCGTACGAGCGCTCTACAGGTGCGATGCTCCGCTTCGCGAGCAGCGACCCGCCAGTGGCCGCGCACAGGACGAGCAGGGGAATCACGACCGCGAACATGCGGCGAATCTTCGCGAGCACGGCGTCGATATCGGTCAGGGGGTAGGACCCGACCATGACGATCGGCTGCTCGCGCGCCTGGAACGTTCGCGCGAGCACGCGGACGCTTCCTGCCTTGCCGGTCACCGTCCAGACATGTTCAGGTGCAACGTCTGCAAGGAATCGCAGTTCGTCCGGCGAGAGTACTGTCGCTGCGTCCGCCGCCGTGGAGCCGGCGACCAGATGGTTTGCCGAATCCAGAATCGCGATGTGCAGGTCGCGGAAGCGCACCTCCTCCACTGTGGTGCGCATGGCGTCCTCCATGTCGGGCGCCGCACGACGCTCGGCGACGAGCTCGCGCGAAAACGCAGTCAGCGCATCGCCGATGAAGCGGTCTGTGCGATCCTCGAGCGCACGCGCGAACACCAAATAGCACACGAGCGCGAAGGCGATGAGCGGCAGCGCGAGGAGCGCCGAGTACCAGAGCGTGAGCCGGAAGCGGAGCGAAGCGGTCCATGCGCGCATTGGACTCAGCCGCGGCGCCGCGCTGGCTGCCGCCGGCCGAGGCCTGGGGCACCCGCACCGGGCGCATCGAGCATGAATCCGCTGCCACGCATTGTCGTGAACAGCGCGACCTCCCCTCCCTCATCGATCTTCCGGCGGAGCCGGCTCGCGTAGACGTCGATGATGTTGGAATACGACGGCCGCGTCTCTTCCCACACATGCTCCATCAACTCTGCGCGACTGACAACGCGCCCGGCGTTCTGGCACATGTAGGAGAGAAACTCGAACTCCCGCGCCGTCAGGACGATGTCGCGTTTGCCGCGCCGTGCCGAGCGCCGCTCACGATCGACGACGAGATCACCGATGACGCACTGGGCGGACGGCGCATCGGCCACGCGTCGCGTGAGCGCGCGTAGACGCGCGAGCAGCTCGCCGAAATCGAACGGCTTCGTGAGATAGTCGTCCGCTCCAGCATCCAGTCCGGCGATCCGCTGCTCCACAGTGTCGAGCGCCGTGAGCATCAGGATCGGAACGCGCGAGCCGTGCGCGCGGATCTCCCGGCAGACGGCGATGCCCTTCTTCCCCGGCAGGAGGAGGTCGAGCACGACGATGTCGTACTCCTTCGACGTCGCCAGGGCGAGGACCTGTGTGCCCGTCTCCACGGCGTCCACCTCATAGTCGGCTTCGCGAAGGCCGCGCGCGATGGACGCCCTCAGCTGTCGATCGTCCTCGGCGAACAGGATGCGCATGACATCAACTTACCGGACGGTCCGCTCGCCCGTAACGCGCGGTCAAGCGGAGCGGATCAAGGCGTATCGGCCATCTCCCGCTTCGTCACGAAGTCGTACAGCGTCACGCGACGGAGATGGTAGTATGCCGTCCAATAGTTCCGGAGCGCCGACACGTAAGCCAGCACCGCGGCGTCCTTCTCGCCCTGCGCGATGTACAGCGCGTCGTTGGTGATCTTGCCGATGATGTAGCGGTTGCGTGCGACCTCGAACTGCTTGCCGGCCACGGTATCCGCCTTGGCCGAGATGAGGACGTTGCGCTGCGCCTGTTGCAGGCCGAGCGCGGAGAAACGCGCGTCCTCGGCGAGTTGGTCGCGTCGGCTGCGGTTGTTCGCGGCGACCCGATCGTCGCTCGCCTTCGCGGCCTGGTAATCGGCCTTGCCCCCACCCCATTGCATCAACGGCACATTCACGCCGACGACGAGCGTCTGGTTGCCGAGCGGGCTCTGGTACGCTGGTCCGAGGTTCGGCGCTGTCTGGTTGAAGCCAGCGCTCGCGTTGATCGACGCGTTGAACCGGTTGTTCGCCTTCGCCACGGCGATGCCGTGCTTGGCCTGCACGTTGTCGAGCTCATTCAGCTGCATCGTACTCGAGTTCCGGAGCGCCTGCTCCACGGCGACGTCAGGATTCGCATCCACGACGGGAATGGAGTCAGGAGTCACGATCGTGAACGCACGTCCTTCCGGATATGCGGTTACGCGTCGCAGCGCCGCCTCGGCACGATCGCGCGCCAGTCGCGCATCGTCCACCGCCGCCCGCGCCCGCAACAGCGCCAGCTCGCTCTTGAGCAGGTCGTTCTCGCCGATCTTGCCGACTTCGTAGCGACCCTTGTTCAACGTGTAGAGCGTGTCGTTCACGGCAACGTTTGCCGACGCATTCTTCAGCGTCATTTCCTGCGCGTAGAGATTGAAGAAGGCGTCCGACGTATTGCCCGCCACATCCTCGCGAGCTTCCAGATAACCTCGCTCGGCGACGACCGCACTCAGCGACTGCACCCGCTTGTCCCAGACGATTTCGCGCGGCCGGAAGACGTCCTGCTGCAGGCTCACGACGACCGGCTTCGTCTGGTAGTACTTCCGGCTGTTGTCGCCGAACTGATCGTAGCGCGTCACGAACGATTGCACCGCGATCGTGCCGCCTGTGAGCGGCATCGCCTGCCGGAAGCCTATGCCGAGCGACGACTGGTTCTGCGACTGTCCGATGAACTGCGTCGTGCCGTCGCCGAGGACGATGGGGTTGATGCCGTGATTGAGGTTCGCGGCGTTGCCCGAGAGAAAAAGCTGCGGCAACAAGCGGGAGTTGAACGCGTTGTCGCGATACTTGGCCGCGTCGCGTGCACTGCGCGCGACCTGTGCCTGCTGACCCTGCTCCTGTGCCATGCGGATGGCTTCCTGGAGCGTGAGCGTCTGTGGCGCTGACTGGGCATTGAGGGCAAATGGAACCGCGAGCGCCAGGAGAAGGCGATTGATGCGCATTGGCGTAGATCGAATGGGAGATGACGTCGATTCATTCATACCTGAGACACACGATCGGATCCGCTTTCGCCGCATTGCGAGCGGGCATGATCCCGAACACGAGCCCGACCGCCACCGAGACACCAAACGCCACGAACACCGACATTCCCGACACGATGGTGGTGATGTGCGCGGCTCGCTCGATGACGGATGCCAACACCGCGCCGACGATGATGCCGGCAATGCCGCCCGCGAGGCTGATCATCACCGCCTCGCTGAGGAACTGGACGAGGACGTCTTTCTGCGTCGCACCCATCGCGCGGCGCACGCCGATCTCCTTGATGCGCTCGAGAATCGACGCCAGCATGATGTTCATGATGCCGATGCCGCCGACGACGAGTGAAATCGACGCGATGGCGCCCAGCACGACATTGAAGATCGCCTTGGTCTTCTGTTCCTGTTTCAGCAACAGTTCCGGCACGCTGATCTCGAAGTCGGTCACGTCGTTGTGACGACGCTGCAGCATCCGACGCACGACTTCCGCGACGGCAGTCACTTCCTGCGAGTTTTCCACCTGCACGATCACCTTGTCGAGCTGGTGATAGTTGCGCTTCTCGGCGCGCTGGTCTTCGGTCTCCGAGGAGTCGGCGGAATTGTCCTCACGTGCCGCCAGCTCCATCTCGGCCTGTGTCACCTCGCCGCGATTGCGGAAGCGGAGCAACATGGTGGGCAGCGGAACGTAGACGTCCATGGCGGCGTCGCGAATGCCGAGCCGTTTCGCCGTTTCCGACGAGACTTTACGGTCCTCGAGCACGCCGACGACGGTGAGGTGCTGCGAGCCGACCTTCACCGTGCGGCCGATCGGACTCTCGGTGGTGAAGAAGCGTGACTTCACGCCCTGCCCGATGATCGCCACCGGCAAGGCGCCGTTGAAGTGCGCCTCGGCGAAGAGTGCGCCTTCGCCAAGGTGAAGGTTCATCACGTCGAAGTAGGTGGAGTCGACGCCGACGACCTTCCCTGAGCGATGATGCCCCTCGCGGGCGATGACGCTGTTGATCACGACCTCGCTACTCGTGGCGGCGACGGCGGGAATGGTCGCCTTGATCGCCTGCGCGTCGAGGTACGTGAGTCCCGGCGTGAACCGCTTCGCCTGCTTCTTGTCCCCATCGTCCTTCTCGACCTTTCCTTCCTTCTGCTCGATGATGGGGGTGATGACGATGTTGTTCGCGCCCAGCAGCTTCATCTGCGCGAGGATCTCCTGCTCGGCGCCATTGCCGATGGCCAGCATGGCGATCACCGACGCGACGCCGAAGAGAATGCCGAGCGAGGTGAGGCTCGCGCGCAGCTTGTTGTGCACCACGGCTTCCGCCGCGATGGCGCCGCTGAACGCGATGTGCGCCGCGAGGGCTCGGGCGCGCGATGGCGTCGACGCGCCCGGCTCCATGGGGACCGCGGTCACGGCTCAGTCCTTCGGTTTCGCGGTGGGCGCTGCCGGAGCAGGCGATGGGGTCATCACCTTCGCACCCGCGGCGGGCGCGGGTACCGGCTTTCCTGCCGGTATCTGCACGCTCTTGGCCGAGTCGGCGCCAGGGGTCGGTGCCGTGATCGGCTTGAGACCCTCGATGATCTCCGTCTTGATGCCTGTCTTGTCGGCAGGCGCCGTGAGCAACACGAGACCATCCTTGCTCAGTCCACGCTTCACGATGATCTCGTTGTCGTTCATCGCGCCGGTTTCGATCATCTGCTTGACGATGCGGCTGCCGTCCTTCTTGTAGACGTACTGGAAGCCTGCCTCCGTGACGACCGCCTCGAGGGGAATCGACAGCACGTTGGGAATCGACGCCGTCTCGATCTCGTTCGCGGTCGTCATGCCCGGGCGCAGCGTCGTGTCGGACTTCGCGACTTCGATCTTCACCTCGAAGACCTTCGAATCCTGGTTCGGCTTCTGCTCCCCGACGTTCGCGATGTGCGTCACCGTTCCCTGGAGCTTCTTCGACGGATCGGCGTCGAGCGAGATCGACACCTTCTGGCCGACGATGATCTTCCGGACGTCGACTTCGTTGATGTACGTCTGCGATTCCATCTGCGTGAGGTCGGGCAGCGTGGCCACCGTGTTCTCCCACGCGTTCCACTGCGAGCCCACACCCTTCTTCTTGCCGTTCCACTCGCGAACGTAGATCACCATGCCAGGGGCCGGCGCCTTGATGCTGAAGCCGCCGAGTACCTCCTGGATGTTCTTCAGGTTGTTCTGCTGGCGGCCGAGATCGGCGCCGACCGACGACATCTTGGCGACGGCCTGCTTCGTCTTCGTCGAGAGATTCCGCTTCGACTGCTCCCACGCACGCTGCGCCTTCTCGTAATCGATCTCCGCCTGACGCTTGATGGTGGGCGCCTCGTACTTCGCCTGCTCCTTCGCCAGCTTCTTTTCCTCGAGGAAATACTCGGCGGTGCGGACGTCCTCACGCGATTGTGCGAGGTTGAGCGTCGAGTCGAGCTGCGCGGTGGTGAAGTCGGCCTGCGCCTTCTGCAGGTTGAGCGTGACGTCGGCGAGCTTCGTGGCCGCCGGCGCCTTGTCGAGCTCCGCGATGACGTCGCCCTCCTTCACCAGCGAACCTTCCGGCACGATGGACGCGATCTTCGTCTGGTAGACGTTCACCGACTGCGCGCCCGACGGTCCGGTGACCTGCACGAACTTGCGTGCGCGGAGTTCGCCGGTGGTCGTCACGACGACCTTGAAGTTGCCCTGCTTCACCGGAGCCGTGAGCGTCGCTTCCGCGGCGGAGGCGTTCGATGGCCATTTGTACCAGGCGATTGGTCCGCCAATGATCAGGATGGCGATCAGAATCGGAATCCAGCGTTTGCGAAGCTGTTGCATTTCCGGAGTCTCGGACGAGGTGGACATCCCGCCAGCCGTGGTGGGAAGGCGCATCACACCTTACGGGTGATGTATACAAAATGGCAACACACAACTTGATTAAGAAACGATGAACGGACCGAGCCTTACCGAAGGGCTTCGGCAGGCACTTGGCCCATTAGACACCGCATCCCGAAATTTCGTTTAGGCGCCATTCGAGATTGGCCGGGAGGGACGGTCCGCCGCCTTTACACCGTGCGCGGCGCAAGGCAGCATTACTCCCAATCACAACCACCGAGTCCATGAGAGTCCTTTTCGCGCTCCTCGCGCTCCAGCAGCCACAGGGCACCGTCGCCGCACCGGAGATCGCGCGCATCGTCGTGTCGCCCGCAGGACGCAGCATGACGGCTGGCGACACCCTTCGGCTTCGCGCCGAAGCGCGTGATGCGCAAAACAACGTCATCCCCGGCGTCACCTTCCGATACCGGCTCGGCGGATCCGCGCGATTCGAAGGGCGCGTCGATTCAACCGGATTGGTCACCGCGGGCTCGACGAGCATCCTGCCGGTGACCGTCACCGCGACCCTTGCCGGCGCCAAGCCGAAGTTCGAGGTCGTCGAGATTCGCGCCCTTCCCGGCGCGGCCGCCTCGCTCGAGATCGCGCCCACGACGGCAAAGCTCGTCGCGGGTCAACGCCTTCGTCTCACGGCGAAAGCCTTCTCGGCCGCAGGTGACAAGCGTGCCGATCGCGTGGCGTGGAAGAGCAGCAACGCCAGCGTCGTCTCCGTCAACTCGGCGGGACTCGTCACCGCAGTCGGAGCGGGTACGGCCAACATCGTCGCCAGCGTCGCCAGCGCGAGCAAGCAGCTTCCGGTGCAGGTCGTCGCAGGCCCCATCGCATCGCTCGCACTGTCGCCGAGCAGCGTGGATGGGCGCGCCGGTGACGTGATTCGCTTTGCCGTTCAAGCGAAGGACGGCGGTGGCAAGGCGATCACCGGCCTCACGCCGACGTGGAGCTTCTCGCCCGGCCATGGCCTGATGGAAGACGATGGCGCGTTCGTCGGCTACGAGGCGGGCGAGTATACGGTCACCGCGTCGTTCGGCAGCCGAAGTGTCGACGCGACGGTCACGCTCGCCGAGCGGGACGTGCGACGTCCGTTGACGCTGGTCGGTCGTTTGCCACGCTCGCGATTCAGCACCGAAGAAGTGTGGCTGCACCCGGACGGCAAGCACGCCTACCTCGGTTCCGGCTCCGGTGGCGACGTGCTCTACGCGCTCGACATCAGCGATCCGTCGAATCCCACCGTCACGGATTCGGTGATCACGAACACGCGTCGTGTGAACGACGTCATGACGTTCCCCGACGGCAAGTTTCTCGTCTTCACGCGCGAAGGTGCGAGCGATCGCAAGAACGGCATCGTCATCTGTTCGCTCGATGATCCCGCGCATCCGAAGGTGATCGCCGAGTTCACCGATGGCGTCACCGGTGGCGTGCATTCGATCTTCGTCAACAAGCAGGACAAGTTCGGCACGTTCCTCTATCTCACCAACGACGGAACGGGCGCGCTGCACATTCTCGACGTCAACGACCCGTATCATCCGAAGGAAGTCGCGCGGTGGAAGACCGAGGGACGTCCCGACGCAGGCCGCTCGCTGCACGACATCGATCTGCGCGACGGGCTGTTGTACGCTTCCTATTGGAACGACGGCATGATCGTGCTCGACGTCGGCAACGGGATGAAGGGTGGTTCTCCGTCGAATCCGCAGATCGTGTCGCAGTTCAAGTACGACCTCAACGCGCTGTACAAGCAGGTCGAGGTGGATGGCGGGCCGGGCTTCATCCGTGGCACGCATACGGCCTGGCGCCACAAGAACTACGTCTTCATCGCCGACGAGGTATTTCCGGCGAGCTATCCGAAGGGCACGAAGGACGCGGCGGCGGGTCGCGCGTACGGACGGCTGCAGGTGATCGACGTCAGCGACATCACGAAGCCGAAGTCGGTAGCGTGGTACGAACCCGAATACGGCGGTGTGCACAACGTCTGGGTACTCGGCGACACGCTCTACATGGGCGCGTACAACGCGGGCTTCCGCGTCTTCGACATCTCGGGTGAGTTGCGTGGCGACCTGCGTGCGCAGGGTCGCGAGATCGGTCACCTCAATACGGCCGACATGGATGGAAAGGTGAAGAATTCGGCGATGACGTGGGGCGTCGTCGTCAACCCGAAGGATGGTCTCGCGTATGTCAACGACGACAACAACGGCCTGTGGGTGGTGCGCATCGAGCCGAAGCCGAAGATCGTGCCGTAGCACCCGCCGGCGCTCATCGTGGTAGGAGTTGGATGCTTTGCCCCGCGCGTCCCTAACTTGAGTCATGAGAGTTCTTCGACCCTTCGTCGCGGCAGGCATCCTCGCGCTGCCGGCACACGCTACCGCGCAGTCGCCGGCGCGCGACTACCTCGTGCTCGTCGCCAGTGAATCCGTCGACCGCGTGGCGCTGATTCGTTTTGGGCCCGGTGGTGCGAAGATCGAGCGTGAGCGCTACGTCGGCTGGGCGCCCACGGAAGTTGCCGGCCCGCACGGTATCGCCGTCACACCCGACAA
Source organism: Gemmatimonadaceae bacterium (assembly GCA_039915865.1). Taxonomy (GTDB): domain Bacteria; phylum Gemmatimonadota; class Gemmatimonadetes; order Gemmatimonadales; family Gemmatimonadaceae; genus AG11. The sequence continues at coordinate 21,413 of JBDSML010000275.1, forward strand.
GAAGCACTACTTCGTCTCCACCGCGCACGGCACGCCCTTCGGACGCCTCCTGCGGTACAACGCCGAGACGAATGCCCAGGAAGGCAGTGTCGGGTTGGGCAATTTTCCCGCGACCATGCAGGTGTCACCCGACGGCCATCTCGTGTTCGTCGTGAACTTCAACCTGCACGGCGACATGGTCACGAGCGACGTGTCCGTCGTCTCCGCCGAGGACATGGTGGAGATCGCGCGCATCAACACCTGCACGATGCCGCACGGGTCGCGCATGACGGCCGATGGAACCAAGCACTACTCCGTCTGTATGATGGACGAAGCGCTCGTCGAGATCGACGCACAGACGCTCAGCGTCTCACGGTGGTTCCTCCTCACGGCCGGGAAGGAGATGGGAATGAACGGCGCGCCGCCGGCGCGCGGTGGTGACGTGCCAGCGGCCCACGACATGGGCGGGCACGGCATGGAGCCACCGAAGCCCGGCGACATCTCGTGCTCGCCCACGTGGGCGCAGCCGTCAGCCGATGGGAGGCGGGTCTGGGTGGCGTGCAACAAGTCGAGCGAGATCGTGGAGATCGACGCGAAAGCGTGGAAGGTCACGCGCCGCATTCCGACAGGCCCCGGCGTGTACAACCTCGGGCTTACGCACGATGGCACTCGGCTCATCGGCACCAACAAGCGCGATCAGTCGGTGTCGGTCATCGACATCGCGAGCGCGAAGGAACTCGCGCGCATTCCGACGACGCGCAAGGTGGTGCATGGCGTCGCCGTCTCCGACGACGATCGCTACGCGTTCATCTCGGTGGAAGGCTACGGGTCGCAGCCAGGCACCGTCGACATCATCGATCTCGTGACGCTGAAGAAAGTCGCCTCGGTGGACGTCGGCCAGCAGGCGGGCGGCATCGACTTCTGGAAGAGCGAAGCGCCGAGGCCCTAGAGATGAGCGGGAGCGTGAGCCTCGAGCCATCAGCAGTCTGAGCTCGAGCACTGGCTCGAGCACGAGCTCGTGCTCCGGTTTGCTCAAGGCCGGAGGCTTCACGCTCACGCTCATGCTCTGGGCGTTCCGCTTTCCCATGCCTTCGGCGCTACGTAACCCTTCTCCTTCAAGAGCACGCGGTCGAACGTCGCCACGCTGTCGCAGTCGGCACCGCGAGCATGCTCGCGAACGAGATAGTCCGCGAAGTCGCCTTGCCGGGAAGGGTAAGGTCACCGCGATGTCAACGTGGCTCAGCCGTCAGGGCGTGCTGTTCCTGAGCGCCGCGATGCCCACTCGGGCCACCTGGGCGTCCTGCGGCGAGGACCCACCACTCACGCCGACCCCGCCGATGACCTGCCCATCGATCAGGATCGGCTCGCCGCCTTCGATCGGTAGCATGTCCGCCGCGAGGTACTGAAGGCGACCCGCCGTCACCGCCGAGTCGAGTGCCTTGGTCGCGCGCTGAAAGCGGGCCGCCGTGCGTGCCTTGGCGATCGCGAACTCCACATTCGAGGGACGCGTGCCGTCGCCTTTGTGAAACAGCACGAGGTTGCCAGCCGCATCGACAATCGCGACGGACATGGACCAATTGTTCTTCCGTGCCTCCGCTTCCGCGGCCGCGACGATGTTCTTCGCGCCGTCGAGCGTCAGGCTCTTCGTGAGGCGAAGCTGCGCCGAGGCGGGCATGGCGATGGCGAACAGCAGGGCGGGAACGAGCAGGTGGTGGGCGCGCATGAACTCTCCAAATGGGGGTGTGGCTCAGAACACTCGTCGCTTCAGTCGCTCGATCGAGAACTTCGCCGTGTCGGCGATCGCCATGACGGTCATGACGCCTGCCTGGACCGGGTCCGAGACGACGAGATCGGAGACGTCGGGAACACTGCCGGCCATGTTGAGGCTCACCACGAGCAAACCCTGTGCGCGCACCTCCTTCACGGCCTCGGCGATCTCGCCGCCCATCAACGCGCCGGCCAGCACGAGTGCCGATGCGCGCGGCAGTCGCGCGACAGCGCGCACCGCATCGGCCAGGGGCATTTCGCCGACGAGCGGAATGGTGTCCACCGAGATGCGCTCGCCACGAATGTTGTGGCGGTCCGCCTCCGAGATGGCGCCGATGGCCACTTGGCCCACCTGCGCGCCGCCGCCCATGATGATGATGCGCTTGCCGTAGATCGTCTGCAGCGTGTTCACGACCTCCACACCGCGCACGACGTCGAGCCGGCGCAGGTCGTCCGCGAGCACCTGCGGTGGCACGGGCAGGTCGATCTCGAAATACACGCGCGCTTCGACCGTTCCCGCGCCCGTGATCTCGACCGAGAGGATGTCGCCCCCATGCTCGGCGATCACGCCGGTGAGTTGATGCAGCACGCGGGGCGCGGATCGGGTGCGCACCTGTAGTCCAATGCGTTCGGTCATGCGGCGTCTCTCATCGGCCGGTGGGGTCGGCGTCCATGGCGCCGAGCGTTCTACAGTATAAGCTTGTCGTCCTATGTCATCGATTCAATCTCGCCGAGCGTTTCTCGAGCAGTCGGTATCTTGTGCGGCGCATCTCGCGCTTGCGTCCCTGGCCATGCCATTCGCTGCACGAATGGCGTGGGCACAGTCGACAACCGGCAACGTCGTGGCGCGCGAGCCATTCGGCACGCTCGAGAAGGTCGCCGACGGCGTCTGGGCGCTGATCTCCACGCCGCTCACCGGCGATCGCACGACCCTGTCGAACGGCGGCATCATCGCCGGCCGCGATGGCGTATTGGCCATCGAGGGGTTCAACCAGGTGCAGGGTGCGGAGTGGATGGCGAGTCGCGCCAGGGAGCTCACGGGCAAATGGCCGACGCACGTGGTCCTCACGCACTATCACGCCGACCACGCGAATGGCGTGGCGGGATATCAGGGTGGAGGTCATCCGGTGACTCGCGCGACGGGGCGCACGTGCGAGCTCGTCGTGACGAAGAATCTTCCCGCCGATGCGGCGCGCAATGCCGTGCTGAATGCCGTGGAGCTGATCCCGGCGAATGGCGCGACGACGATCGACCTGGGTGGACGGTCGGTGCGGGTGACGCCGCTCGGCGGGCACACGGACAGCGACGTGACGCTGGAGCTCGACGATCCGGGCGTGGTGTTCTGCGGGGATCTCGTGTGGAACGGGATGTTCCCGAACTACGTCGATGCGCAGCCGTCGCGATTGGCGACGGCGGTGCGTGCCATCCGGCGGTCGTCGCGCGACACGATCTACGTGCCGGGCCATGGCGCAGTGGCGCGAGTGGCCGAGTTCGACCGCTATGTGTCGATGCTGGATGAGGTGGAGCAGGCGGCGCGTCGCGCGCATGCGTCGGGCGCGAGCGCGGCGGACGCCGGTGCGAGCTTCGCGTTACCCGCGTCGCTCGGCGAGTGGGTGCTGTTCTCGAAGGCGTTCTATCCGCGGGCGTTCGAGGCGTGGTACCGTGAGCTGAAGGGCGGGTGACGATGCGCGTCACGTGACTACATTGGCGCGGGGAGTAGTTCCTCGAGGGCCAATCGTGTCTTCAGTGGGATCTGCGGCGCGTCGAAGTACTGCATGACGATCGCGAGTGCCTCCTCGGTGCTGGTGATGTCGAGGTAGCGCAGCAGGTAGCGGACATCATCGAGGTCGTGAAATTCCTCGCTCAGCCGCATGGCCATGCACTTCATGGCCAGCAGGTACCGCGGATGTGCGACGAAGACCCGCAGATGTGCCAGCTCGAGGAACGGATCGAAGTCGCCGCGTTGGCTCAGATAGCCTTTCACTGCGTCGTTAAGCCAGTTCTCCGGTACATCGACGGTAGCGGCGACTCGGGCACTCGCCTCTCGAACCAGTTTTGCCGGTCGAAAAACGGCGTCCACGTCACGCGTTGCATCACGCGCATCGAGGGCAATGCACATGACCGCACCGCCGACCACGTACACCTCGGCCTCAACGCCATCGATCCCCAGTTCAGCGTTGAGAAGTACGAAGAGTCGGGCGATGTCCGCCTTGGTCAACAGCACTGGTGTGGCCATATCCGTCAGACCCTGGCGCCGATGCTGGCATCGATGAAGATGTTCCGACGCTTGAACGGGACGGGCGACACGCGCAGGAGGTATGGACGAACGCTCCGAAGCGATGTCGAGAAGTGCGGCTCATCGAGTGGGGTGATGTCGCGTACCCACGACGGAGGTGCGAGCATCTTCTGGCTCGCAGCCAGTTCGACCATTGCGGCGACATAGTTCTGCAGCATCGGAGCGAGATTCCCGAGTGAGACACCGTCGACCGCCGCCGAGAACTCGACCGAGGCGCAGGCGTGGAGGAAATCATTCATCTCAGCGAGCACGAATCGACGCTGGGCGTCCGTCTCCAGCGATCGAATGAGGTCGCGAAATCGATCGCTCTCGCGCGGAAGCACGCGGGCGAGTACCCATGTCGACACATCGAGCCCCGCGGCAGCAGCGCTGCGCTTGAGCGCCGCCTTTTGGCGAGGAGTCACGCGAATCTGCAGCTGCTGCGACTTGGTGGTCATGTCGAACGATGGCCTCCTCACCCCAGCATGTCAATACGCCAGTATTGACACTCTGTCATGCGGCTGGCATCCGGGAAACCATCGAATGGCGTCCATCCATTTGTAGTGTGCTGCAGTACGCCCGGCGTATCGGTGCGAAGATGAGAATTTGCTCAGGACGGTCGCTCATCGTAGACCTCAGGCAATCGGGCGCAGCGATTCCAGCAGTCCCACGTCAACACAGGGAAGAGCCGCATGGCGAAAACGATCATGTTCAATCCACTCGGCGGCGTGCTCTCCACGCGCTCCGAGGCAGGTCAGGGCACGTCGGGCAGCTATCGACTCATGATCTTCGAGCGCGACGGATTCACGATCGTACCGCCGTCGCCGATCGGGGGGCAGTTCAAGGCCGGTGCGACGAACGTCGATCCGCTACCCGGCACCGCGATGCACAACGACGGACGCTTCATTCAGATGCTTGCCTCCGTCGGTGTCTTCGAGCCGGAGCGTGCGTACGCGCTGCACCTGGCGATCGTGCAGGATGGTCATGACCTCGATCACGAGGACGACACCGGCACCGACGAGGGCGGCGGCCCGACGCACGAGAGTGACAAGATCATCGTGCACTTGATCGCGAAGCCTCCGCAGGCGGCGATGAACGCGAGGAACAGCAATAGCGTGTCGCTGCTCGATGTGCTCAAGGCGGAAGCGCTCGAAAAACTCGTCGAGACTGTCGCGGCCGCGCTGCCACCGGCGGCCAGCGCGCCCGCGGCGAAAAAGACGGCGAAGAAGACGGGAGGCAACAGCTAATGCGACGCTACCAGATGTCGCTTGCCGTGAGTGCGGCGTTGCTGGTGGGACTCGCGACCAACGCCGCGGCGCAGGATGACAAGACAGCAGGCTCGGCGAAGTTCACCAAGGCCGACTACGCCGTTCCTGACGCGCCTGCGCTGAAGATGCTCGACGTGGACGCCAGCAAGATTCTCCGGCCCACGTCGGTCAAGTCGCTGACGGCGTCACTCGCCAGCGCCACCGACTACGTCAGCTTCATCCCGAAGGCGTTCGCCGTCGAATTCTCGCCTGGCCTCCTGATCGACGGCGAAAACCTTTCGGCGAGCGACTACGAGAAGCGAAGCAACTGGTACCGGACGCGTCTCTCGCTCGCGACCAAGCGCGGCGACGGAGCGTCCGCGAGAACGAACATCGCCGCGGCGCTTCGCTTCACACTGCAGGACAAGTCGGATCTGCGCACCGATCCCGACTACATCAGGAACCTGCTGGCCCTTACCGACTTCAAGGTGGACAGCATGGTGGCCGTCGCGCAGATAAAGGCGGCCGAGCGGATTCCCGTGGGGCAAGCGCCGACGGAAGCGCAGCAGAAGAAGATCACCGCGGCTGTCGCCGCCCTCAAGCTCGACTCGAAGCCGCTGATCCAGGCGCTGAAGCACGCCAAGGAAGAAGAGCACTGGAACGACGACGTCGCCGACATGGCGTTCGGCGTGCGCGGCTCCTCGCCCGATTCGACAGGAAAGGCGTCACGATTCGACGGCGTTGCGGGATGGCTCACCAAGGGGTGGGGCTTCCGACCGAACTTTCAACTGCTGTTCGGCGCACGCGGCGCGTACGAGCGACTGCTGTCGGACACCGCGACGAAGAACGCCCTCCGGGGCTCCGGCGATGGGATCGTCCAGCTCTACATGGGGAGCAACCAGTACAAGGTGCTGGCAGAAGCCCAGGCCACGGGTGGCGAGATGATTCCGAAGTGGCTGCTGAACGCCGGCGGCGAGCTGCATCTGTCTGCGTTGATCTGGATCAACGCATCGGCAGGGTACAATTGGGAGGGCAGCAAGGGAAAGTTCGTCAGCTCGTTCAAGGTGAACTTCAATCCGCCGGGTTCGTGAGGAGACACGCGGAGGACCTGCTCGAGACTCGAGAGCAGGTCCGTCGCTACGCTCGGGACGATAATTACCTCACTGCACCAACCACCGGTCCTTCGCTGTTGATGAACGCCACGAGCGACGCGATTTCGCGATCCTTGAGATCGAGCTTCGGCATCCGCATGGATGTCGTGCTGGATTTCGAGAGCGGGCTCTTTTCGGGGTCAGCAAGGAACGTCGCCACATAGCCTGGCGGATAGCGCCGGCCGGTGAGATCGGGTCCGACCCTCACGCCCTCCGTGCCCTCGGCGCCACGCACATGGCAGGTTACGCAGCCCTTGGCGAAGAACAGCCGGTGTCCACGGTCGGCGTCAGCGAGAGGACTGGGTGCTGGCGCGCCGGCGGCGATCGCACGCACCGGCAACAGCGAGTTCTCGCTCGAGTTGAAGCCGCTCTTTATGCGGACCGCCCAGTCAGCTGCGCGCGGCACCGTCAACGATGCGACATAGTGGCCCTTCTCCCCAACGGGCCTGGCTGATGCGCTGACTTCGGCGCCATCTGCGGTCATGGTCACACGCGGCGTGATACCCGACATAGGAGAGAAACCATGCCGCCGAACCACGAAGCCGACATCTGTCTGCCTGCCGGCGACGATGTAGTCGGGAAGGTCGTCCACGGTGATGACCGCCCATCCGCCAAACGTGAACGCAAGGGCCGGGAACAGCAGAACACCGAGTAGAGCGGCATGTCGCTTTTTCATCGGACGACCTCCATGTCTTGTACGGCCGGCATGTGCGTGGGCGACGGTTCGATGCCGGCTGGCTACGGGGCGTTTATCGTGTTGCACGCAAGGCTGCTGCGGCGCTACGTCTCGCGGACCAGATTGGAGAAGAATTCGACGGTGGGTTAGGAGGCCGAATGGACGTTGGACGTGGCGCGCTCGTCGCGCATCTCTTCACGACGTTGTTCCAGCAACCCGCCACGCAGGCGGTGCGCTGGGCGCCGCCGGCGCCATGCGGTGGCGACTCGACGGAGACGCACGCCTATCGCGGGAACCCGATTGCGGTGCCGAATCTCGACGACATGCCGCTGCTGCGCGCGCGGACGACCTTGGCGAGGCTCGGCCTCAAGCTCGAGGTGCGAAGCGTTCGGATGGACGGTCCGACGGGACTCGTCATCGCGCAGTCGCCAACCGGTGGAAGCCTCGCGATCTGGGGCGACGTCGTCATCATCTGCGCACGCCGGTCGCCCGTGTTCCCGGACGTCGGCGGCCTCACCTTCGATGCTGCACAGAAGATCCTCCGGGATGCGGGCTATGTCGCGATCAAGACCAACAGCTTCGTCGACCGCCCTTCACATGTGGGTGTCGTCTTCCGGCAGCAGCCGAACGCCGGTGCGGCAGCGTCACGTGGCAGCGTGGACACGCTCATCGTGGGCATGACGCCGCCGATTGCCGCGGTCCCACCATCACAGTCGTCGCAGGGGCAGTTACCACGAGTGTCGCCATCGTCGCGGGCCCCGGATTCTGCAGCGTCCCGGCAGGTGCCTTCCGCGCCCAGCGATATCGACGAACCGATGGACTGGAGCTGGCTGTGGAAAGTGGCTGTCGGCGTCGGCGTGGTGCTGGCCGTTGCGGCTGCGGTAAGGAAGGTGAAGGACAAGCGCCGGTTGGCTGGGCTGCGAGTCACGCCGTATCAGCATGCCGGACATTCCCGCGTGGTGAACGCGAAGCGCCATGACTGAACAATATCCCACGCTGCGCACGATCCTCGACGTCAGCGAACGCGCGGTGGCGCAGGCGATCGCTGCCGCCATCGACGAGTCGGTGTGGGACACCGTGCAAATTCCTCGGCGACTTCGGGCGGGAGCAGCCGGGAAGATCGCCAAGACGCTCGACGCGTTTCTTTCCACGTCGGTGCTTGGTTTGGTTACCGTCGCGCTGGCCGACTATCCAGGACTGGCGAAGTTTGCTGACGGCAGGGACCACGTATTGGACAAGCTCGCGCTGTCGATCGAATCGGAGCACGCGCCGCACGTCGACCTGCGGGTGAGCGGCCTGCCGCCGCTACCGGTGGCATTTCCGGTCACGGTCTCGCTGCAATTCACCAGCACGACGCTCGTGATCAGCGGCGATCGCGTGATGACGATGCGACCGGGGCCCTGTATCGCCGCCGGCACACTGTACTGCGAGGAGGTCGAGGTGTTCAACCGGCCGGCGTCGCCGTTCACGCTGCGCCATGAGATGCTGTTCGGTACGGGCATCCCGATCCGGGTCTCGTCGCAGCGGGGTTGATGTTTTCGCGCTGAATGCGGTGTCGACGCAGGTCAAGACGCTCGAGCGCTGGACGACGATCCTCGCGGCGCTGGAGAAAGCGCTTACCTGAGCTTCCCGAGCGCTTCCGCCGCCGCGAGCCGGACGTGCTTGTCCGGATCGCGCGTCGCGCGCGTCAGCGCCGGTCCGGCGCGCGCATCGCCAATGCTGCCAAGCGCCGACGCCGCAGCCTGTCGGACATGTGTATCGTGGTCAGCCAGGAGCGTGATGAGTCGCATCGTCGCGGTGCGGTCGCCCACGTCGGCAAGCGACCACGCCGCCACGGAGCGCACTCGCGGATCTGCATCGTCGAGTGCGCGGATGAGCGAAGCGCGAACCGCTGCGTCGTCATATTGCCGAAGTACCTCCACCGCGGCGACGCGAACGCGACATGACGTACTGCTCGTCGCACGGACGAGCGGTTGGAGCGCGCGGCGCTCGCGCAGTGTACCGAGGAACCGTGCCGCTTTCGACGCGTCGGCGCACGATCCTCCGGCGAGTTGACGAAGGAGCGCCGGCACCTCGGCGGCAGTGGGCGCGTGATCGAGCCGATCGCGGATGAATGGTGCATCGTCTGTGCAGCCGCAGTCGGCGCCGACGTGCGTCGACGGTGCTCGCTGTGCGTGCGCGATCGTCGCACCGACGAGCACGGCGCCGACGAGCAGGCGAATCACGGCGTCTTCGCCATCTGTGCAAGCGACTGCGCGGCGGCCGCGCGAACCTGCGGGCTCGGGTCGTTCGACAGCTCCACGAGCGCCGACCGCGCGCCAACGCGCCAGTCGCGCGCGTCAACTGTCAGTGGTGCGCTGCCGCGCGGGGCTCGGACGGATGGCGCCCGGACGCTGAACTGCACGCAGCCGAGCATCGCGGCGAAGAGCGCACTGGCGATCGTCATGCACGTGGCTGTCGACCGCCGCATGAGCTGCACACTCGGCGCCGATTCGAGTAGTTCGCCGATGCGGCGCTCGAGTCCCTCGGCTCGCGCAAAGGTCAGTGAGGGCTCAGGTGCCGTAGACCATAACGCACGCTCGGCCATATCGATCAGCAGATCCGCGTATCGCGACGGCAGCACACCCGCGTGAAGTACGACGGCGTCGGCGGCGAGCTCGGCGTCGCGCTCGAGTCGGCGACGAAGCCACGGCACGAGCGGATTGAACCAATGCAGGACTCCGGCAGTCATGCCGATCGCGCGCGCGACGAGATCGCGGCGCTCCAGATGCGCCATCTCATGGAGGAGGACGAGATACCACTCGTCGTCGCTCCATTCGCTGGATGACGCGGGAACGATGATCGCCGGGCGTAGAAGACCGAGTGCGAGGGGCACGTCGATGTCGAGCGAGACGAGAAGGGGGACGTCGCGATTATATCCGGCGTCGCGGCGCGCTCGCGCGAAGGCAGCGTGTGCGCGAGTCGGTACCGCCCGGCGCCGCAGTCGCTCGGCACTGACCACGTGTCGAATGAGCCGAAGGGAGAGCAGGACGAAACCGCAGAGCCACAGCAAGCCGAGCATCGTCGTGAGATCCATGCCGCGATGCGTGGCCGCGTTCGACATCGGCGCGAACGCGCGCTGTGCGGCACGCAGGGCAGGCGCCGACGCTTCGGCCGTCGTCAATCGCAGCGTGGGCCCGAGAACCGCTGCGGCAGGCATGATGATCGACGCGAGCAGTGCCCCCTGCCAGACGATGCTGCGCGCGGCGGCGTTGCGCGACGCAAATGCACGTGCGACGACGACTGCGATCACACCGACGACGAGCACGAGCGTCGTGATGAGCGGAAGCATTTGGCCGATGCCGGCCATCGCGTCCAGGACGAGCACTATTTGCCGGACTTGCGAGCCGCGAGCACCGCTCGGCGCAACTCGGCGATGGTGACGCTGTCCGACTCGTCGTCGGGGAGGTCGAGCAGGGTTGCCACGGCGCGCGCGGGCGATCCGCCGAAGAAGATGTCGACGAGCTTCTTTGCGGCGGCGTCGCGCGCCGTCGACGTGCTGTGCGTGGGAGAATAGACGTAGCGCAGTCCGTCGCGCCGATGCTTGACGTAGCCCTTCTGCTCGAGCAGTGCGAGCATGCCGCGCACCGAGGAATAGGTCGGCGGCGTGGCGAGTGCAGCGTGCACCGCGGCGGCAGTCGCTTCGCCCTGCGCAAAGAGAATCTCGAGGATCTCTCGCTCGCGTGCGCCGAGCTTTTCCCAAGGGACGTCAGGCGACGTGTTCCGGCGTTTCGCAGGCATGGGATGTCGAAGGTGAATCAGCGAGGGCGGTGCCAGGTCCAGCTACCGCCTTGCATGACGGCAATGACCCCACGGACGTTCTCGATGTTCGCCAGTGGGTTCGACTCGAGCAGCACCAGGTCCGCGATCATGTTCGGCTGAATGGTGCCGAGCGAGTCCTGCATGCGCAGTAATCTCGCGGGCGCGGTGGTTGCCGCAACCAGTGCTCGCGAGGGGGTGAGTCCTCCTTCGCGAACGAGAAAGACCAGCTCGTCGTGCAGCGCGTCGCCGGGATAGCGCGCGAAGGGAAGGTCAGAGCCGGCGAGCAGGGGCATGCCGTCGCCGGCGAGTCGCGCGGACTGTCGTGCGAACTCGTCGAGCACCCTGTTCCATCCCACGAGTTGGGCAACCGTGGCAGGCTTGCCGTCGATCTCGATCTGCCTGTCGGCGACGTCCTTCTTCCAATGCGCCACGAGCAATGGTGCGGTGGCAGCGCGTGGATCGCGCAGCGCGACGGCGATGAAGGCGCGCAGCGAATCGACGACGAAGCGATGCTGACGCCATGCGCCGAGTGTCGGTGTGAGCGCCGTACCGTGCGCGGCGTATGCGCGGACGACGCGCGCGTACTCGGCCGCGGGGACGGTGAAGAGGTCGAGCGGAAAGAACCAGTGCTCGATGCTGCGCTGTCCCGAATCGGCGAGGGCGGCGGCATCGACGGCGAGGCCGAAGGGCGCGTGCCCGACGAATGACAATCCATTCCGGCGCGCGGCGGCGGCGATGGCCCAGTAGGTCGGCGCGTCGGCGAAGTCGCGACCCTTGATCATGTCGACGCCGAGCCTGGCGAGCGAATCGACGCTTCGCGTTGCCTCGGACGGTGACGGGAGTGGCAGGCGATCGTGCAATGCACGCAGCGAGTCGTCGTGTGAAGCGCCTTTCAGGATTCCAACCATCGCCGCCGCGTTCTCGATCATCGGACCGGCGGCGAGCACGCGCGGAGCGGTGAACGCACCGCGCGCTGCGGCGTGACGCATGCTGTCGACCGTCTCGAACTGGCTGCCCATATCGCGCACACCGGTGACGCCGCGCGAGACGTACTGCGCCAGCGCGTAGGAGCCGCCCTCGAGCACGAGGTGGGTGTGCATGTCCCAGAGTCCGGGAATGACGTACATGCCGTGTGCGTCGACGACGGCAGCATCGGCGGGGAGGGCGACGTCGGTCGTCTTGCCGACGGTGCGAATGCTCCGGCCGCGGACGATGATGGTCATGTCGCTCGCCGCGGTGTCGGCGCCGGGCGTGATCACGTTCGCATGCGTGATGGCGACGACCTGTTCGTGTTGAGCCGGTTCATCGGCCGCCCGGAGCGACAGTCGCGGGGCAGTGCACGCGGCCAACAGCGACAACGCGAGAATGCTAGTGTAGTTGCACATGCCAATACACTAGCATTCTTCGCGGGCGTGTCAAGCGGTCATTGCTGCTCTTCGGCACTACGGCTTCAACTGCTTCTCCCGCGCCGCGCGAAACTCATTGCCTGCTCTCCACTCCGGAAACCTGGTCGAGTTCGCGACGCGATAGCCGATGGTGAGGAAGAGATCGAGGTCCTGCACGGCGCCGCTCATGTCCCAGGTCGGCTTGATCTCGTCCTGCGGCTGATGGTAGTCCTTCGCCGTGTACTCGTCGCGCTTCTGCTTGCCGTACTCCGCCGGCTTGCCGATGAACGCCACACCAGGCTCGGGATCGAACGCCGGCACGCCCTGCTTGGCGAAGTTGAAGTGGTCAGAGCGATAGTAGAAGCCCTTCTCCGGTTCCGCGTCGGGACGCAACGTGCGCTTCTGCTCACCGGCGGCCGCCGAGGCATAGTCGTCGAGCTCGGAGTTGCCGAGTCCGATGACGGTGAGATCGCTCGTCGGACCCCACGTGTTGAGGACGTCCATGTTGATGTTCGCGAGCGTCTTCGCCAACGGATAGATCGGCGTCACCGCGTAGTACTGGGAGCCGAGCAGGCCTTGTTCCTCCGCGGTGACGGAGAGGAAGAGGATCGAGCGCTTCGGTGCGGTCTTCATCGCGACGTACGCTTTCGCCATCACGAGCAGGCCAGCCGTTCCACTCGCGTTGTCGGCGGCACCGTTGTAGATCGAATCGCCGTTGACCTTCTCGCCGATGCCGAAGTGATCCCAGTGCGCGGTGTAGATGACGTATTCATCCTTCAGCGTCGCATCGCTTCCCTCGAGCTTCGCGACGACGTTGCGCGAGTCGATTGTCCGCAGCGTGTTGTCGATCTTCACGGATGCCGTGACGCCGAGCGGCACGGGGGTGAACGCGGCGGTGGCGGCCTTCGCCTGAAGTGAGTCGAAGTTCTGGCCGGCCATGGTGAAGAGCGCCTTGGCCTGGTCGAGCGAGATCCAGCCTTCGACGTTCGCGCGGCCCATGTTCTTGTCGGGCGTCACCAGGTCGAACTGTTCGGCGGTCTTGCCCTGCACGACGGCGAACGGATAGCCGGCACGTTCCGTCTGGTGGACGAGCAACACGCCGGCAGCCTTGTGCTTCATCCCCTGCTCGTACTTGTACGTCCACCGGCCGTAGTAGGTCATGCGGTTGCCGCCGAACTGCGTGGTGTCGGCGAGCGGCGGATCGTTCACGAGCATGACGAGCGTCTTTCCGGCGACGTCCACGCCCTTGTAGTCATCCCATTTGTACTCGGGCGCTTCCGTCCCATAGCCGACGAACACCAGCTCACTCTTGTCGAGCGCAGCACTCGGCGCCACGTGTTTGGTCCAGGCGACGTAGTCGGTGCGCCACTTGAGCTGCTTCGTCGCGCCGCCCTTGGCGAAGGTGAGAGTAGGCGCGTTCTTCACCGTGATGCCGACGAGCGGTACCTTCTGGACGTACGTGCCGTCGGTGTTGCCGGGCTCGAGGCCCATCGCCTTGAACTGCGATTCGAGGTACGCGATGGTCTTGTCCTCGCCGGCCGAGCCGGGCTGCCGTCCCATGAGGGAGTCGTTGGCGAGGACGCGGATGTGGGTCATCAGCGTGGCCGTATCGATGGCGGCGATCGCTTCGGCAGGGACGGCCTCGGCGTTCGTGGTGGTCGTGGCGGCTGGCGTCTTGTCGGCGGCGGGCTGGCATGCCGCGGCGAGGGCGAGAAGTGGAAGCAGCAGGCGAGCAGTCGGTCGGCGCATGGTGTGGCGGTCGCAGAGAGGGACGTCGTGCGGGATGGCAGAATATGCAGTCAGCGCGGACGTCGGGGAGAGGAAGACATGAGCACCGGCTCACATTTGACAACCGTGACCTGACGCGCCACCAATGATGCATCCCGCACCGTGAGGCGGCCGTATGCAGGCTCCGGACTCGAGCCAATCGTCGTCGCACACATCGGATGGATCGTCGGCGCCGGGCGGAAAGTCGCCGCGCCGGTTGGTCACCATCGTTGGCGCGCTCGTGCTGCTCTTCGGCACCTTTGCGGCGATCGTGCAGCCGCCGCGCGCCGAGCCGCTGCGCGAATCGTCGGTGACGTCGCTCGACTGGTGGCTCAATCCCATCGAGCGGAATGCGATCCAGCGGCTCGCGGTGTCGAAGGGGCCACTGAATGCGGTATTCGCGCTGCGTGGCACGGACGAAGTGTGGTTTGCCGGCGAGGGTGGGTTGGTCATTCACTCGACGGATGCCGGGCTCACGTGGCAGTCGACGAATCTCGCTGCAACGCCTCAGGTAGTTCGCGTGCGTCCGTCCGCGAAGACCGCACTCGGAAAAGAGCAGGTCCGTCGACTTGGCTCGGGACGACAATCGGCAACGGTCCGGGCACGTCTAGGTACGACTCCTGTGTCGTTCGTGTCGGCGACGCAGGCGCAGGCCCAGCAGCAATACCAGCAACAAGCCAAGCCGCCGGAGACGGTGGTGCCGAACGTCGTCGCCATGCCGTACCTCACCGCGCGCGACATGCTGAGCAAGTCGGGACTTCGCTCGACCGTGTCGCGGTATGTGTCGGTGACACGGATGATCCCAGGGCGCGTCGTCAGTCAGACACCGGCTTCGGGAACGTCAGTCGCAAGGAACACGGTCGTTCAATTGGCCGTCGCGGGAGAGTCAGGTCCGCCGCCGTCGCGCGTTGACTCGAGCGCGCCGCCAAAACCCGATTCCGTTGTCACTCCCCCCGACGCTGCGGCGGGAATGTTCTATCCGGATTTCACGGCGATCTGCTTTACGTCGGCGGGCACGGGCTGGGTGGTTGGGAATCGTGGCGCCGTGTTTCGAACGACGGACCGCGGCGCAACGTGGACGCAGATAACCACGGACACGCAGGCGGAGTTGAACGACATCGCGTGCAATGCGACGATGGGTGCGGTCGTCGTCGGTGAGGCCGTGTTGCTCGTGCGCCCGGATGCTGCCAAGGCGGAGATCCGCACGACGTCGTCGCGACGGCGCAGCGTCACGATCCTGGGCGGCGGAACGCTCACCGCGATCGACGTGATTGCCGGCGCCGAGGGCGGAGTATTCACATCTGCCGACACGGGGCGCACGTGGCAATCCGACCGCGGCCTCGCCGGGCACTCGGCCGGACCGATCGTGTTCGCCGACTCCCTGAATGGCGTCTCGATGGAGATGGGCCCTGGCATGAACGTGACGACCGATGGCGGCCGCACATGGCAGCGCGCGACCGGTTGCACGTTCGGCACCGTGACGGGCGCCCCGAGGGTCGGCCTGCGCAACCTGGTCGCGTCGTCGCCTGATATCGCGATCGTGCTCGACGCACACGATCGGCTGTGGAAAACGACCGACCGATGGACTACCTGCACGCCCCTCGGCGCCTTCCATCCATTCACCGTGCGTCTCGCTGCTGCGTCCAACGAGCGATGGTACGCTGCAGCCGATGGCGGCTTTCGCTCCGACGACGGCGGACGCACGTGGGAGTCGCTGATTCACGTGTCGCGACTCTCGTCGGTGCAGTTTCGCGATTCCCTGCACGGCATGGCGGGGCTCGAGAACGGGCTCGTCGCCAGGACGTCGAATGGCGGGAGAAGCTGGAGCTATGCGCGACTGGATTCGATGGATACCGCTGCGCCGGTGCACATCGTGTCCAGAACGGACCAGGAAATATTCGTCACCACGGATGCCGCGCGATTCCGGTCGGCCGACGGTGGCGCAACGTGGGCATCATACATCACCGCGGATTCGGTGGCGCCGATCTTCTACGTCGACCGACAGACGGCGTGGGGCATCGGCGGCGACTCGCTGTACGGGACGCGCGACGGTGGACAGACGTGGACACGCGGGAATCCAACCGGCGTGCTCGGCGGTCTCACTCAAGCGAGAGATCTCGATCTCCGCAGCGTGTCGTTCCTGCGCGATCGCAACGGTGCGTCGCAGGTGTGGGTGACGACGTCGAAGAAAAGCCTCGTACGATTCAATGGCACCCGATGGGACACGCTCTCCACGGGAGTGCTTGCCGCGAGTCCGGTCACACCGAGTTTCGCCTATGGGCTCGACACGCTGGGCAACCTGATTCGCTCGATGGACGGCGGACGCCAGTGGTCGGCCGTCCCGGTGAATTCGCCGCGCAAGTATCCGGCGCCGTGGTACTACGGCTTCGTCGCACTCACGGTGGGCGGCACGCTCGCGACATCGCGTGCTCGGCGTCGCAAGGATGCGGACGTCGAGGACTCCATCGCCGACATCCTCGTCAGCGACCGTCCGCTGCGTGAAGGCGATCGCGACGTGCTGGACTTCGGGCGCATTGCCGCGGGACTCTCCCGGTTCATCCGCAACTCGCGCACGGAGCCTCCGCTCACGATCGCCATCACGGGACCGTGGGGCACCGGCAAGAGCTCGCTGATGAACCTGCTGCGGCGCGATCTCGAGCGTCGTCGCTTCCGCACGATCTGGTTCAATGCGTGGCACCATCAGCGCGAGGAGTCGCTGCTCGCGTCGCTACTGGAGTCCATTCGCATGACGGCGACGCCGCCCGTGTGGACACCCAAGGGCATCCGCTTCCGCTTCCGCCTGCTCGGCAAGCGTATCGCGCGCTACTCGGTGCCGGCGCTCGCACTGCTTCCGGTGTTCGCGCTCGCCCTCGGTTACATCCTCAAGGATCCATCAAGGCGGTGGCACGACCTCGACGCGGTGTTCTCGTCGTTCTTCAACCTGTTCTCGTCGGGCGAGGGCGGGTCGGTAGCGCGCGTCGCCGCCGATTCGACCGCCGCGGCCCGTGGATCGACCGACGTCTCGCAGAACAAGACGATCATCGCGCTGGCCATCTCGATCGTCGGCACGGTGCTCACGTACTTCAAGGGCTTGAAGGCATTCGGCGTGAAGCCGGGTGAGGTCGCGAAGTCGGTCGTGTCGGCGGGGCGCGTGAGGACGATCGAATCGCAGCCCGCGTTCCGCTATCGCTTCGCGCAGGACTTCAGCGAAGTCACCGAGGCGCTGAAGCCGGAGCGGATCGTCATCTTCATCGACGACCTGGATCGCTGCAAGCCGGAACAGGTGCTCGAGATCCTCGAGGCCATCAACTTCCTCGCCGAGTCGGGCGATTGTGTGGTGGTGCTGGGCATCGATCGTGAGCGCGTGACGGGATGCGTGGCGATCGGCTTCAAGGAAGTGGCGACGGTGCTTTCCGCGACGCGCGACAGGACGACGGCAGCGTCCATGAAGCCGGACATCGGCATCCTGCCAGTGGCGCAAGCGGAACGAAAAACCGACATCCAATACCAGATCGAATACGCCGAGCACTATCTCGAGAAGCTGCTGAACATGGAGATCCCGATTCCGCCGGCGACGGCGGAAGGATTGGGCGACGTGATGACGAACACGGCTCCCGCGCGGGACGAGAACGATGCGACGGATGTCGAATACGACGGAGGAGAGGCGCGTGAAGCGCGACGCCGGCGCGCACGGCGTTACCTGTATACGTGGGTCGCCGCTGCACTGACGATCGGGATGTTCCTCGCCGGCTGGAATGGCTCGTCGTGGGTGGAGCGGATGACGCAGTCGGAGGTGGTGCCGGCGACCGTCGTCGCGGCGAGAGACGTCGCGACGACGGACACGGCGGCGGGCGTGGCGACGCGAGACACCGTGAGTCGTCGCGATACGGCGGCGGTCACCAGTGGCCTGAATCCGATCCCGCTCGTCGCCGGAACGGCGCCGACGACGGCGTGGTGGATGCACGGATTGCTCACGCTTGTCGCGCTCGGCGTGCTCTTCTGGCTGCTCACGCCGCGCGAGGACAATCGGGTCGAGGATTCGGCAGCGTTCGCGGCGGCGTTGCGCGCCTGGGCGCCCGTGCTGTTCGAGCAGCACCGCACGCCGCGTTCGGCGAAGAAATTCCTCAACAAGATGCGCTTCCTCTCGATGGCGCAGCGTGCGCCGGCGGAGCGTCAGGCGCCGGTGGAGCGGGCGATCGCCCGACTGAGCGGCAGTCCCTGGCTTCGCAAGTTCCTCTCGGCCTTCGAGCGACGCGCCGACACGCAGGAGGTGCTGCTGCCTGGTTCGATTCCCGAGGTGGCGCTGGTGTCGCTGAACGTCATTCGCGACAGACAGCCGGCGTGGCTCGACGATCCGGCGTTCTGGACGACCGACCTTCGCAAATACGTCGAGGCGCGACTGAAGCCCGTTCCCCCGGATATCGAAAAGGCACTCGGCGCGTTGAGCCACATCACGACGCCTGAGGGTGGTGCGCTGGAGAATTTCCGGTGGTGCCAGGCGCCGTGGGAAAGGCTGGAGGTGTGGATTCGGGATCCGTAAGGCGGCAGAGCGGGTCCCTCGGCTTCGCTCGGGACGACAACCTTGAAGGCTTGCGCAACGGCGCAGGACGGTGGGACGTTAGCCATAGACACAGCTACCCGTCCGACCTCCGTCGAGGCACATCAATGTTCCAGCTCCGTCCGTCGCTCGCCGCCCTCGCACTGCTCGGTGCTTCGGCGCCACTGGCTGCGCAGACTCGCCAGACGACCTACTCCATCGACCAGTTCCTCTCGCCGGCGTCGCCACTCGAGGTGAGCGCGGCGCGCAAGGCGGATCGCGTCGCGTGGGTGTCGTACGAGCGTGGCATGCGCAACGTGTACGTCGCGTCTGCTCCCGACTTCAAGCCGGTGCGCATCACGAAGTTCATGAACGACGACGGCGTGGACGTCGGCTCGGTGCGGCTGTCCGACGACGGCACGATGGCGATCTTCGTGCGTGGCTCTGGCCAGAACCGCGAGGGATGGGTGGCGAATCCGTCGCACGACCCGGAGGGTGGGGAGCGCGCCGTCTGGGCTGCGAAGACTGATGGCAGCGGCGCGTGGCGTCTCGCCGTCATCACGAATTCACAGGGCGGCGGCCGTGGTGGTGGCGCGCCCGAGCTCTCGCCTGACGGGCGATATGCGGTGTTCGTCCGCGACGGCCAGATCTTTCGGGCCGCCACCGCACGCGGCAGCAGGACCGCCATCGACACGGGCGGCGTGCCGTTCATCAAGGCGTGGGGACGTCAGGGCAATCCGCAGTGGTCGCCCGACGGATCGAAGCTCGCCTTCGTGAGCACGCGAGAGAATCACGCCCTCATCGGCGTCTACGACATGAAGGCGCGCGGCGTCGCGTACATCGCGCCGAGCACGGATATGGATGGCAGTCCGGTGTGGTCGGCAGACGGGAAGCGTATCGCGTTCATTCGCCGGCCGGGTACGCCGTTCGGGCAGCAGGTGGCCACGGGTGGCGCATTCGGACAGGCAGCGGCACCAGCGACGCCGGCCGGCGGCCGCGGCGCGGCTGGTGCAGGTCGCGGAAACACGACGGCGCCAAGTGGCTGCCCAGTCGCAGCGCCAGGCGGTGGCGGGGGCGGCGGTCGCGGCAACGTCCAGGCGGATAGCGTCGTCGTTCCGGCCGACGGACTCTGTCGCGCGGCCTTCGCCGGCGGCTACACGGTCTCGTTCATGGTCGCCGACGTCGCGACGGGCCGAGCGCACGAGTTCTGGCACAATGAGCCGATGGATCGGACGTTCACGACCGTCAACAGCATTCAGTGGGCAGGCGATCACGTCGTCTTCTCGGCGCAGGTGCCAAAGGACGAATGGGATCGCTACTTCTCGGTGAACATTGCGAATGCGCAGCCGCAGCCTGTGCTGCTGACGACGACGGATGGCCTGATCAACGACGGCGTGGCGGATCGGACGTTCGTGACAACGGCGTTCTCGCGCGATGGCCGGACGATGTATTACGCCACGAATGCGACGGACATCGAGAAGCGGCACATCTGGGCGGTGCCGACAGCCGGTGGTACGCCGAGGAAGATTTCGACGGACGATGGTGTCGAGGTGTCACCGACGCCGCTCGCGTCAGGAAAGAGTCTCGCGGTGCTGTACTTCAATGCGTCGCAGCCGGCGTCTGTCGGTATCGTGCCGACGGCTGGCGGTGAGACGAGGATCATCTTCCCGACGCTGCCGAAGGATTTTCCGAAGGCGGCGCATGTGACGCAGCAGATCATCATCACGAAGGCGCCGGATGGGATGGAGGTGCACAACCAGCTCTTCCTGCCGAAGGACCTCAAGGCAGGTGAGAAGCGACCCGCGATCGTGTTTGTCCATGGTGGTCCGGCGAGACAGATGCTGCCGGCGTATCACTACATGCAGTTCTACCACTGGTCGTACGGCTACAACCAGTGGCTGCAGACGCAGGGCTACATCGTGCTGTCGGTGAACTATCGCGCGGGCGTCGGCTACGGGAATTCATTCCGTCGTGCCCCGAATACGCAGGGTCGTGGCAACTCCGAGTATCAGGACGTGCTGGCCGGCGCGAAGTACCTGCGGTCGCGGCCTGACGTCGATGCGTCGCGCATCGGTATCTGGGGGTTGTCGTACGGCGGATTGCTCACGGCGGAAGCGCTGGCGCGGAACTCGGATGTGTTCGTCGCCGGAGTGGATCTCGCCGGGGTACACATCTACGGGAGCGCTGCCGACACGACAAGCCTGGCGTTCCGTTCGTCGGCCGTCGGGGCGATCAACGGCTGGAAGTCGCCGGTGTTCCTCCAGCAGGGCGACGACGACCGCAACGTGGAGTTCTCGCAGATGGTGGGGCTCGTGAGCCTGTTGCGCGCCAAGGGTGTGTACTACGAGCTCACCGTGACGCCGGACGACGTCCATGAATCGTTGATCCACAGCCGGTGGATCGACATCTTCGGCCGCAGCAGCGACTTCCTGCATCGCTTCGT
>JBDSML010000284.1:0-12835 GCA_039915865.1 Gemmatimonadaceae bacterium
GGCATCGCCAAATACACCGAGTTCGGCCGCGCCAATCTCAAGGGATCGGCGATGGCGTATGGGTTCGACGTCGGGATTCACGGAAAACTCGGTAAGGATTGGCAGACTGGCATCCGCGCGCTGTCCCAGATGTCGTTCAACTACGACGATGCGGACGCCACCTTCACGCAGACGCCGACCGGTCTCACCCTGGCAGCCGGCAATCCGCTCGGCGCACCCGCCGGCACGCCCGTGGATGCCCTCGTCGCTTCCCAGTTCACCACCGGCGCGCTCGTCGCGCAGAAGGTGAAGACGAAGATCCGCCACCCGGCGCAGATTCAGGTCGGATTCGGTTACACGGGCGTGGAGCAGACGACCCTGAGCGTGGACTACGCCTACGTCGGCTGGAAGTCGTTCAACTCGCTCCCTGTTGACTTCCAGGGCACCGCGCCGGACCGCGTGCTGCAGGAGGACTACAACAACACGTCGTCCATCCGTTTCGGTGCAGAGCGTCGCTTTTCGGAGGGCAAGGCACTGCGTCTGGGCTTCACGGCGTCCACTTCCGCGGCGCCTCCGGAGACCGTCACGCCGCTCCTGCCCGAGCAGGATCGTGAGCTCGCCATGATCGGCGGCGCGCTGCCGCTCTTCAGCGGCCTCGTGCTCGACGCGACATACTCGCACATCTTCACCCCCGGCTCCCGCGGCCGAGTCGATGAGCGCACCGTCGGCATGACGTCCGCGCAGGCACTCGCGCTCAACAACGGCGCCTACACGCTGAACGCGAACATCTTCTCGTTCAGCCTCAAGTACACCTACTAACCACGCCCGGAGAAATCAGGATGTATCGACTGACGAATCTCACCCGCGTGGCGGCTGTTGGCGCCCTTGTCGTTCTCGCCGGATGCGAGAGCAAGCGCTCCCTGCTTGGCCCCACGTCCCTAGCTGGCGGCGACATCTTCAAGAGCTACGTCGCGCTCGGCAACAGCATCACGGCCGGCTATCAGAGCGGCGGCATCAACGATTCCACGCAGCGGCAGAGCTACGCCCGCCTGCTCGCCGGCCAGATGGGGACGCAGTATCACTATGCGTCCCTCGCGGGCAGGGGCTGCAGCCCACCGATCGCCAACACCCAGACCGGTGCCCTCGTCGGCACCGGATCGACGGCGACTACGTGCGACCTCCGCGCCGCAGCGTCGGTGACCGACATCCTCAACAACGTCGCAGTCCCGGGCGCGCGCGTTCTCGACCCCACCTCGTCGTCCACGGTGGCGTCCAATGCGCTCACCACCTTCATCCTCGGGGGCAAGACACAGGTCCAGAAGGCGCTGGACGCCCAGCCTACCTTTGCCAGCGTCTGGATCGGCAACAACGACGTGCTCGTGGCGGGGCTGAGCGGCATCATCGTTCCGCAGGCGGCACTCGGACAGGCTGGAATCATCAGCACGCAGGTGCAGTTCCAGACGAGTTACGACGCGATGATCTCGCAGCTCACGACTGGCGCGCCCGGCCTCAAGGGCGTGCTGATCGGTGTCGCCCAGGTGGCGAACCTTCCATCGCTGAGCTCTGGGGCGCTGATCGCGTCGTCCGCGGCGGCGCAGGGGGGCATCTCTGCGGCCGCCGGCAAGCCGGTCACCATTCACCCCGATTGCACCGGATCGACGTCGTTGATCAACGTGCCGTCGCTCGTTGCAGCGATCAGGGCCAACAGCCCGGCCGCTCCACCGTTCATCGTCTGCGCGAAGAACGAGCCCGGTTTTCCCTTCCCTGTTGGCGACCTGTACGTGCTCGATCCCACGGAACAGGCCACGCTGTCCGCGGCGATCACTGGGTACAACACCTACATCAAGTCCAAAGCCGATGCGATCGGCTTCGCGTACTACGACCCGAACATACTGTTCGCGGCGAAGCGGGCGAACGGCGAGATTCCGCCTTTCCCGATTCTCACCAGCGCCACGGCAACATTCGGCACGCTGATCTCGCTTGACGGCGTCCACCCGTCAGGCGCGGCGCATCTATTGATCGCCAACGAGCTCATCTCGGTGATCAACGCCAAGTACGCAACGACGCTGAAGCCAGCGCAGTAGTCGCTGACACAGGCCAGAAAGGAGAACGGGGGCGACGCGAGTCGCCCCCATTTTCATGCCGTCCTCCTACGTGGACAACATCGTCGCGCCTACCTCCGCGTATAAAGCCGACTGTCCTTCGGCATACGGCCAGAATGGCAGCTCGGGAAAATAGACATGGGACCGTGGCTGGCCTACGTCGCTAGCTCGCATTCCGTCTCACGATGTGAGCAGGCGGACTTTTGCATGGGCTCTCCCTCCAGCAATCAGCCTACCGTCAGACCAGACTCCAGCAGTGCATGATCGTCAGGCGCTTCCTGGCGCCGTATCCGCCATCAAAACTCTTCAGCAATACTGTGCGTACCGCCGGTAAGAAGAAATGTGATCTATGCGTAAGACCTAGCTATAAATCGCTTTAACTAGCTTCTAATCATCAACATTAGTATGTCGAAATACACATTGCTCGGCCGTCCCGGTCTTCCTACGCCGTTCACTCAGCATCGGATAATGTGCGGCCAGGAAACCCCCATGTGCCCCGATCGCTGGCGAGCGGGCAAGATGAATGGCCCGTCGGCAACACGCGCCGTGGCGCTTGCGAAAGATTGTCGCCAACGTCAGTCAGGCGAATACGATTTATCGACCATCTGCGGCATATTGGCAGCACCCATCGGAATGATCACATTCCTGACATTGGACACTGAGCCGCGGAACTAGCGGTAGGGTCCGCCGCCAGACGGCGGCGAACCACCCGGCCGACCACCACCGGCAGACCCTCCGCGCGACCGGCCGCTTCCACCACGCCGGCGTCCGCTTCCTGCACCAGCAGCCGGCGCGCCCGTTCCCCTGCCCTCTGTCGTCGCGGCGGGACGACCCGCACGCGAGGGCGCCGACGTCGACGCGTTGCGCGAGGA
The DNA here is from genome assembly GCA_039915865.1 of Gemmatimonadaceae bacterium. Taxonomy (GTDB): domain Bacteria; phylum Gemmatimonadota; class Gemmatimonadetes; order Gemmatimonadales; family Gemmatimonadaceae; genus AG11. The sequence goes on from JBDSML010000284.1 coordinate 2,954, forward strand.
GTTGCCTCGCGTGGCGCCGGATGCACCGGCACCATGCTGCGCCCGCCGCTCTGCCTTCTCCTTGGCCCGCTTCCGCTCCTCGGACTTCCGGGCCCGGATCTCGGCGATCCGCTCGGCGATGGGCACCTCGAACCGCTGCTTCGGCTTGGTGGCGTAGTCGAACCCCGTAACAATCACGCGCGGCAACCGCTTGGAAATCGCCCGCTCGATGGCGGACAGGTCCGTCTCCTCTTCCGGCGAGACAAAGGTGAACGCGTCGCCGGTGGCATCGGCGCGGGCAGTGCGCCCAACCCGATGGATGTAATCTTCCGGAATGTGCGGGACGTCGAAGTTCACCACGTGCTCCAACTGCTCCACGTCGATCCCCCGGGCCACGATGTCCGTCGCCACGAGGCAGCGGTAGCGGCCGGATTTGAAGCCCTCGAGTGCTTCCGTCCGCTGCGCCTGTGACCGGTTGCCGTGGATCTTCGCGTTCGGCACTCCTTCGGACGTCAGGTAGTCGGCCAGCCGGTTCGCGCGATGCTTGGTCCGCGTGAACACGATGACGTTCCCGATGTCCCCTCGGCGCATCAGCTCGACGAACAGCGCCGGCTTGAGCTCCTGGCTCACCGCGTAGACCGCCTGGCGGATGCCGATGGCCGGCGTGGACTTCCGCTCCAGGTTGATCGTCGCGGGGTTGTGGAGCAGTTCCTTCGTGAGCGTGATGATCGGGTTGGGCATCGTCGCCGAGAAGAACAGCGTCTGCCGCTTGGTGGGTAGGTGCTTGAGCACGCGCTTGATGTCGGGCAGGAAGCCCATATCGAGCATGCGGTCCGCCTCGTCGAGGACGAGTACTTCGAGACCGCTGAGCTTGGCGTAGGGCTGCTTGAAGTGGTCGAGCAGGCGACCCGGCGTGGCGATGAGGACGTCCACGCCGCTGCGGAAGGCGTGCTCCTGCGGGCCCATGCCGACCCCACCGAAGATCGCGGCGCCCGAGAGGGGTGTGTGCACGGCGAGCTGCTTGAGGTGGTCCTCGATCTGTGCGGCGAGCTCACGCGTCGGGGTGAGCACGAGGGCGCGCGTGGTCCCGCGCGGCTTCCCCATCAAGCGGTGGAGGATCGGTAGGAGAAATGCTGCCGTCTTCCCGCTCCCCGTCATCGCGCAGGCGAGCAGGTCCCGCCCCTCGAGCGCGGGCGGGATCGCCTGCTCCTGGATGGGCGTCGCGCGCGTGAAGCCCAGCTCCTTGGTGCCGCGAAGGAGGTCGGGGTGGAGCTTGAATGCAGCGAAAGGCATCTATCAGAACCTGTGATCGGTGAACTGTGAGGGTGAAAGGTAACCGGTGATGGTACCCAACCCTTCTCGACCATCCCGTGTCTACCCGATTGCAATGCCCGACACCCACCAGACGGCATCGGCCAGAACCGCAACACAGTGACTGACAAGCAACTCGTGGCACGTTGTCTGGCCGGGGATCGCACGGCGGAGCGCGCGTTGTATGACGCGCACGTCGACCGCGTCTATCGACTCGCATTTCGTCTGGCGGGCGAGGCCGACCTGGCGCAGGATTTCACACAGGAGACGTTCATTCGTGCCTTCGACAGGCTTGGGCAATATCGCGGAGACGCCTCGCTCGCCACGTGGCTGCACACCATTGCCACGAGCGTGTCGCTCAACGGCATGCGGTCGGTGACGCGGCTGCGCGCGCGGTCCACCACGCTCGACGACGTGCCCGAATTGCCGGCGAACACGAAACGAATCGCACCACACGACCTGCGCGAACGGCTGCACTCGGCCATCGATGCCCTGTCGGTAAAGCTCCGTCCAGTGTTCGTGATGCACGACGTCGAGGGATACACGCACGACGAGATTTCCACCACGCTGGGCATTCCGGTGGGGACCTCGAAAGCACGGTTGTTCGACGCCCGCGCAAAGCTTCGCGCGGCGCTCGCAATTTTCGCTGGAGATCAGAGCGCATGAGGGATGACGAGCTGGACGAGCTGCTTCGCGACGCCGCATCGAGCTACAACACACCGCCCGAGCCGCCACGTGAGGCGATGTGGGATGCCATCTCCCGGGCGCGCGATGGAGCGGCGGTCGTGCCGATTGGATCGCCGCGCCCACTACCGCGATGGATCGCCGCCGCCGCTGGCGTCGCGGCTGTGTTGGTCGCGGGGATCGTCATCGGACGCGCCTCGCGCGGTCTGGAGACCGTTGCCACGACCACCAGTCTCGCGCCCACCTTGAACCGCGACTCGAACCTCGTGGCGCAGCCAGGCAGTCCGGATGTCATCGCGGCTCCAATTGAGTCCGGCGGGACTTCGTCTGGCTCCGAAAGCCGCCCTGCGCCGCACCGCGTTGCTGCCCGCGCGGCTGCGCCGCAGCGCGGGATGCCGCGCGACCGAGCGAATGGCGCGAACGATTTCTCGAACGACGGCGCCGCATACCGTTTAGCGGTCGTCGAGCATCTCACGCGAACCGAAGTGCTGCTCACGAGCTTCCGCGCCCAGGAGCGTTCGGGTGAGCCCGCTCGCATCGACGCGCAGTTCGCCGCGCTCTCCCGCGAGCTCCTCGGCACCACGCGTCTGCTGCTCACCACCCGGCGCGGCGACGATCCCAACATCACTCGCCTGCTCCAGGACCTCGAGTACGTCCTGATGCAGCTGTCCCAGTACGCCAACGACGGCCGCCGCGTCGACCTCGACGCACTCAACCAGTCGATGGACAAGCGCAACGTCATCCCAAAGCTCCGCTCCAACATTCCAGCCGGCCTCACCGCGTCGTCCGGTACCTGAGATCAATTGCTAATGCGCCCTCTTCTTCTCGTCGCTGCCCTGCTCCTTGTCTCCAACGCCGATGCCGGCGCTCAAGGCTCGTTCGACGGTTTCTCCTGGGCAAGCGGAGCGGTTCCCGCTGCGTTCCCAACGGCGTCCCGGCCGGATGCGGTGCGGCCACCACTACATCCGGAACCGCGGAGCGCTCGGCCCGCTGATCCTGCCGACTCGCTGTATCGGCTCGCCCGGACGGCGCTCAGTGACGGCGACTTCCGCCGGGCATCGACGCTCTTCCAGCAGCTCATTGATCGGTACCCCGACTCGGAGTACGCGCCGGATGCGCTCTACTATCGGGCGTACGCGCTCTACAAGAGCGGGGGCTCGAGCGACCTCAAGGCCGCGGTGGTCGCGCTCGATCGCCAGGCGTCGCGCTATCCCAAGGCCGGCACACTGAGCGACGGGAAGCAACTCCGCGCCAGCATCATGTCCGTCCAGGCACAACGTGGTGATGCAGACGCGACGCTCACGATCGCGCGTGGCGGCGATTTATTGAAGGCCGAGAACCGCTGCCCGACCGACGACGATGAGGCCCGGATCTTCGCGCTCGAGGCACTGATGCAGCAGGACCCGGACGGGGTGATGCAGGTGTTGCAGAAGATCCTCGAACGGAAGGACGAGTGCTCCGTCCGTCTCCGCAGGAGGGCAGTCAACATGGTATCACGCACGAAGGAAGAGGAACGCGCGGACATCCTTCTGCGCGTCGCGAGTACCGATCCGAGCGCCGAGGTGCGACGCGAGGCCGTGCAGGGCCTCTCCAACGTGAACACCGAGCGCGCCGCCAAGGCACTCGATTCGATTCTCTTCCATGCTGTCGACGCCGAGACACGCGACAGGGCTCTGTCCGTGCTCGCGCAGCATCGCAGTCCGTCAGCGCGCGCATCCATCCGGAAGTTCGCCGAACAGTCCAGCATCTCCACAGACCTCCGCGTCCGCGCCGTCTACTATCTCTGGCAGCGCCGGACGGGAGAGGAGAGCGACTACCTGCGCGGGCTGTATGGCAAGACGGCGAGCCCGGAAATTCGCGAGGCAATCATCCAGGGCGTCGCGAACCAGCGCACGGCAGATCGCATCCCGTGGTTGCTCGGCATCGCACGTGACAAGAACCAGGAGATCGAGCTTCGAAAGAAGGCGGTCTATTACGCCGGACAGGCGTCCGCGTCGCCGGGAATGTCCTCGTCGTCGACGCCGGCCTATGCGCTCGACATGAAGGACCTGCTGCCGCTCTACGACGAGTTCAATGGACAGCAGGAGATGCAGGAGCAGATGCTGTACGTCTACGCCCAGCGCCGAGAGACCGAGGCCACGGACAAGCTCCTCGCCATCGCCAAGGCCGAGAAGAATCCAGAGTTGCGCCGCAAGGCGATCTCGTGGCTCGCCCAGCGCAAGGATCCGCGCGTGAAGCAGTTCCTGCTCGACTTGCTCAGTCAGTGAGGCATCACATGCGACCTGCATCACGGTTCGCGCTTTCGTTCGCAGTCCTCGTTGCACCGTCGCTGTTGCCGGCGCAGAAGCCGCTCGCCGAACGCCTTCGTGCTGCCGGCACGCGCACTGTGGCGTTTTCGACGCGCTCGCGCCCCGACGCCTGCGGCGACGGCAAGACGTCGTACTCCGATGGCCTCTCAGGGCCGCGCGCGCGAATCTACGACGGTATTCTGCTGACGCACGCTCCGTGGGACACGCATATCACCCCGTGCGAACCGGGACCGATGCGCGTCTCGGTACGCATGGTGGAGGGCGTGCCGAGCTGGCTGCGTCTCGCCATTGGCCCGCTCCCCGTCCTCGGTGATACAGTCCTCGACCTCGGCGCCGTGTCCACGCGCGATGCCGGTGAGTTCCTGCAAGCGGTTGTGCGCGGTGGTGAAGGACGTGCGGCAGTCGACGCGCTGCTGCCACTCGTGGTCCTCGACTCGTTTCCACGCTGGGACATTCTCGCCGTCGCAGCGCGGGACAGCACTCGCGTGCAGCGGTATCGCCGGCGCGCCGCCGATCTCATGGCGCGGGCGGCATCGGGTACGCTGCCCGGCGAAAGCGTCGACGACGACGCCGCAGGCCTGCGACGCGAGGCGGTGTACGCGCTCGCCCGCCAACGTGAGACGAGCGAAGATCCCGTCCCACAGCTTTTGAACATCGCGCGCACCAACGCGCATCGCGATGCACGTGTGGCGGCGCTCTATTCACTCGGACAGACGGGCGACGTGCGCGCGATCGAACTTTTCGCGTCGATGTTGCGGGGTCGTTAGAAGACCAGCACGGCGACATCGTACAGCGCATGCGTCCACGCCGTAATACCGAATCCGCGTGTCAGGTAGAGCGCGCTGAACGCGAGGCCGGCGAGAAAGCGGAAGACGAACGACTCAATCTGGAACGATTCGCCCAGTGATCCGATGTAATGGAACGCCGAGAAGAGCAGCGCACCGACGACCGTCGCGACAATCCCCGAGGCGAGCTTGCTGCCACCGAGCACGCGCATGCCATTCGCGAGCAGTGCGACGATGACGACGCGAAAGAGCAGTTCCTCGTAGAGGCCCGCGCCGAGCGACAGGGTGAGTCGCTCGAGCACCGAGCCGCCGATGCCACCGGCGGCCAGTGAGCGCAGCGGGCCGAGGAGCTGCATGGTCGCTGTGCCGACGACCACGCCAAAGAGCAGCGCGAGGACGACGGACTCTGCCAGCATCGCGCCGAAGATGCCCGGGCGAAGGCGGCCGGTGCTCTTGTCGCGATAGATGAGCCAGAGCGAGATGCCGATCACGAGCGCCATGAAGACGAGCGGCCCACGCGGGCCGAGCATCCAGGAAAACAAGCCGGTGAGGATGACGTCTGCGCCGTTGCGGATGACGCCTCCACTCGCGCGCACGGGCGAGATGGCCTCGAGCGCCTCGTACAGTAGCAGCAGCGGAAGCGCGAACAGCAGGCTGCAGCGGTGCGAGCGACTGAGCTCCCAATAGGCGCGCATGGGGCCGCGCACTGAACTGGTCATCAGCGCGGCGCCGTCGTCTTCCAGAAATCGATGCCGCCGGCCTGCTGTCCGATGTCGATCGTCGCGACCTTCGTGAGCGAGCGCAGGTCGATCACATCGACGGCGCCGGGCTCGGAGCCGACGCCTTCCTGTGTGATGAACGCATAGCGGTCGTCCGACGACACCGCGAGTCCTGACGCGACGCGCCGTGACGTCGGCACGCGAGCGGCTTCCCTGCCCGACGCGATGTCGATGATGGACGCCGACTTGCCGCGCTTGTTCGTCGTGACGATGTACTTGCCGTCATGCGTGACGGCGAGGTTGTACACGCCGTCGCCGGACGGAATGCGGCGCGTCATTTTCCAACTCGCGACGTCGATCTCGACGATGTCGTTGCTCTTGTTGCAGGCGACGAAAATCCTGCTGCCATCGGCGGAGGGCTGGACCCAGGTTGGCGAGCAGCTGATGTCGCCGGGCTTGGTGGGTTGCATGCCGTGGCCGCTCATATCGTGCGCGGCCTGCGGATCCTTGCTGTTGACCGGCGCGCCCGGCATCCCCATCTCCTTGCCCTTGGTGAGCAGGAAGTGCCGCGACACGCCGAAGGAGCGGGCGTCGATTTCGACGGCGAGGTCGTCCATCATGCAGCCCGAGTACTGCTTCGTGCCCTGCGGGTTGATGCGCGAGCCATGGGGCATGGTGCACGTCGGGATGCGCGCGACCTCGACCATCTCGTCCGCGGCGACGACGGACATGTCCGACGGCACCATCTCGCCGTGCAGGTTGAAGTTGACGACGTACACGAAGGCGCCGTCGGGCGTCACCTGCGCGGTTGCCGGGAAGTTGCCGAGCATCACTCGCCCAGCGAGTGAATCGTTTTTCGTGGCGTACTTCCACAGGAAGCCGTAGGGCGTGCCGTGGGCCGTCGTGACGTAGTAGAACCGTCCATCGGGCGACATGGCGACGCCATGCGGGCCGTCGACGTCGGCGGGCATGATGCCCGTCGTGTTGATGCGCTCGACCGTGATACCGCCCGGCCCATACCTGATGAGCGCGATCTGGTCGTTGCCCTCGGAGGCGGCGAAGAGCCAGTAGTCCTTGTCAGGCACGGAGGGAGCGACATGCATTGCCGACGACGGTGGGGCCGTGGCGGATACTGCCGCGCTACGCGCACCGGGTTGCTGGGCGCAGGCCGAAAGAATCAGGGCCGCGGTGAGCGGTGCCACCTGTCTACGAAGAAACATTGTCGGATGCCGAAGTGCGAAGCGCGCGGAGGGGATCACCGAGCGATGACTGAAGGTGTCCGGAATACAACGACGCTGGCAAGCCGAGCACAAAGGAAGCGCGCGAGATCAGCATTATCGCGCTTGCGTCGAGGAACTCTACGGATCAATTTGCGTACGAGATTCTGTTCGCCCGCATGTCGAACCCGAAACGAAGGAGGTGATCAATTGTCTACTGACCATCGTACGGCACGGATCGCCGTATCCATCTAACCTTGCACTTCGGTTAGACGACCAGCGACCCCGTGCCGCCGGTCAAGTACTGTGGGGCTTGTCGCGACCCTCGGGCGTCGTGCAAGCCCCACAAGTGCGTTCGGAATCAGGTGCGTCCCGTGCTGCCGAAGCCACCGGCGCGCTCCGTCGTGCGTGCGACCTGGGCTTCTACCAGCACGAGCGACAGATAGCGCGCGAACACCACCTGCGCGATGCGCTCTCCGTGGACGAGCCGACGCGGAGCCGGCGCGTCATTGCGAACGATCACCATCCACTCCTCGGCGTAGTCGGCGTCGACCGTCCCCGGTGCGTTCGGGACGGTAAGCGCCTGCTTGAACGCCTGGCCGCTCCGGGGCCGTATCTGAGCTTCGACGCCCTCCGGCAGCCGCGTACGGAACCCGAGTGGGATCAGGGCCATCTCCGCGGGACGAAGCGTGATGCCCCACTCGCCATTTTCCTCGTGCGTGACGAGGTCGCGCTGCGCGAGGCCATCGGAGAGCCTCACTGTGCGGCTGCGGAGATACGCCCGCAGGTCGAAGCCGGCAGAACCCGCCGTGGCGCGTGCGGGGATAGTGACGTCGTCGTGGAGGCGCTCGATCGACGCATCGAGGTTCACCAGATCACTGCCGATGTGCTGAGCGGTCATTCGTTTCCGTTCAAGTGTGCGTGAGATCACGAGCGGAAACTAGCCATGAAACACACGACATGCGGACTCGGCGGCACCGAGGGAAATTAAAGTGATTTCGTGAGTAACCTTTGGGAATGCAGCGCGTATACACTGAGGCGCTAGCATCGCCGTAATGCGCCATACCGCGCCGATCAGGAGTCGTTCACCTCATGCCCGTCCTCTGCGCGCGCCTTTCGATGGCGCTTCTCATTGCCGCTCCCTTCGCCGCCGCGCCCTTGAGCGCGCAGAGCGTAGAGTACGCTGCCGGAACGACCAGGTACCGCATCTCGACCACCACGAAGGGATCACAGTCGAGCCCGATGGGATCCGGCGATTTCGAGATCGGCCTTCGTCAGCAGGTCACCGTCAACCTGATGAAGCATGCGAAGGATACGGTGATGGCGACCATTACCATCGACTCCATCGCGCTCAAGACCGTTGGCCCATCGCCGGACGTGAGCTCGCTCGTCGGCAAGCCGATGGTGGCGTTGATCTCCCCGACCGGGAAGTTCTACAGCACCGAGCCGGCGGCGGGTACGGTTGATCCGGCGCTCGCGCAGATTACGGAAGGTGTCTCGCACATCCTGCCCAGCTACCGCGCCAACCTCGCCTCTGGGATGACATGGGCCGATACCGTGTCAGGGAAGGTGAACCAGCAGGGGATGGACCTCGACCGCACCAGCGTCACGACCTACAAGGTCTCCGGCGACACGACGATCGGCGGCCAGAAGGCGATGCGCGTCGAGCGGAGCTCGAACGTCAAGGCAACCGGGAGCGGGACGATGCAGAACACGCCCGTGACCATGGAGACGGTGGGCAACAGCACCGGCGCCTTCTTCCTCACCTCCAAGGGTGTCTACCTTGGCGGCACCAACACCGACGACGTCAACCTCAAGATCACGATCCTGGCGCAGAACACCGAGATCACGATCAAGCAGGTCGCGCAGACGACGACCGAAGCGATCAAGTAGACAAACGCGCTACGTCAGTATAAGGGAGTAGGAGAATTGACTCTCGTACTCCCTTCGTCATTCTCCCCGCAACGACTCCATCGGATCCACATTGGACGCTCGGCGCGCCGGCAGGTAGCTCGCCAGTAGCCCGACGCCCATCATGGCCGCCGACATGGCCGCGAATGTCGTGATGTCCATCGCCTGTACGCCGAAGAGCAGGCTGCCCAATGCGCGCGTCGCTCCGACTGCGGCGACGACCCCGATCGCAATCCCGAGCCCCACCACGCGCGCTCCCTGTCCGACTACCATGCGGACCACCTGACTCGCCTCCGCGCCGAGCGCCATCCGCACGCCGATCTCGCGCGTGCGCTGTGCGACGACATACGACAGTACGCCGTACAGCCCCACGGCACCGAGTATCAACGCCAAGGCTGATGCAATTCCAAGCGTCAGCATGGTGAACGACAGCTGCAGCATCGACCGCTTCGCGAGCGCTTCCATGGTATGCGTACGATACATCGGCGCTTCGGGCGCCAGCTCACGCACGAGCGCGCGAACCTCCGGCGCGATCACCTCGGCGCGTGAGGTCTTCAGCACGATCGCGGGCGATGCGAGCCACCAACTCGTCGGCGTCGGACCCACCATGGGGAGATAGACCAGCGCCTGTGGCTTGTCGCGCAAATTGTTCTGATTCACATCGTCGACGACGCCGACCACCGTTTGCGGCGACGTCATCCCGTCGCGCTGTAGGCGCCGCCCAATCGGGTCCAGGCCGGGCCACAGCAGACTCGCGGCGGTCTTGCTGATGACGACGTTGCCGAGCGTGGAGATATTGTCCTCGCGGGTGAACGCACGCCCCGACAGGACTGCGATGCGCATCGTCCCGAAATAGTCGGCGGCAGCGAACGTGTAGTCCAGCTGCTTGCCCGCGTCCGGATCGGAGCCCATCGCCTCCGTGCGGAACCGACCACTTCTCGCACCCTCGTCGAGCGGCAGATTCTCC
>JBDSML010000014.1:0-20810 GCA_039915865.1 Gemmatimonadaceae bacterium
CGACGCGCCGATCGACTACGAGAACGACCTCGGCGACCCCGGCGCGTATCCCTACACGCGCGGCATCCAGCCCACCATGTATCGCGGCCGCCTCTGGACCATGCGCCAGTATGCCGGATTCGGCACGGCACAGGAGACCAACGCGCGTTTCCGCATGCTGCTGCAGAAGGGGCAGACAGGGCTCTCCGTCGCCTTCGACCTCCCGACGCAGATGGGCATCGACTCCGACTCGCCACGCGCGCTCGGTGAAGTCGGCAGGGTCGGCGTCGCGATCGACACCGTCGAGGACATGCACGTCCTCCTCGACCAGATTCCCCTCGATACCGTCTCGACGAGCATGACGATCAACGCGACGGCGGCCACGCTGCTCGCGATGTACGTCGTCGTTGCCGAGGAGCGCGGCATTCCTCGCACGAAGCTCGGCGGTACGATCCAGAACGATATCCTCAAGGAGTACATCGCCCGCGGAACGTACATCTATCCGCCCGTCCCGTCCCTCGCTTTGATCGCCGAGATCTTCCGGTTCTGCGCGGAGGAAGTGCCGAACTGGAATCCGATCTCGATCAGCGGCTACCACATTCGCGAAGCCGGCGCGACGGCGGTGCAGGAGCTCGCGTTCACCTTCGCCAATGCGATGGCGTATGTCGCTGGTGCACTGGAAGCGGGATTGCAGATCGATGCCTTCGCGCCTCGACTCTCGTTCTTCTTCGCCGCGCACAATGATCTCTTCGAGGAAGTCGCGAAGTTCCGCGCCGCGCGGCGTCTCTATGCGCGACTCATGCGCGACCGCTTCGGCGCGAGCGACGCCAGCGCCCGACTGCGCTTCCACACGCAGACAGGTGGCGTCACGCTGCAGGCGCAGCAGCCACTGAACAACGTCGTTCGCGTCACGGTGCAGGCGCTCTCCGCGGTGCTTGGTGGCACGCAGTCGCTGCACACGAATGGCTACGACGAGGCACTCTCGCTGCCGACCGCTGACGCGGCGACACTCGCGCTGCGCACGCAGCAGATCATCGGCTACGAGAGTGGTGCCGCCGTCACGGCCGATCCCCTCGCCGGCAGCTACTACGTCGAGCATCTCACCAGTACACTCGAAGCCGCGGCGGACGCGCTGCTGCAGCGCGTCGACGAGCTTGGCGGTGCAGCGAAAGCGATCGAAGCGGGCTTCTTCCAGGAGGAGATCGCGCGCTCGGCCTACGAGTTCCAGCTGCGCGTCGAGCGTGGCGAGACGACGATCGTCGGCGTCAACAAGTTCACCGAGGGCGACGAGTCGCGAGTCATTCCGTCGCCGGACTATTCGGCGCTCGAGCGCGAACAGGTTTCGCGACTCCAGGCGGTGCGCGCGGGCCGTGATGCGAGCGCGACGGACGCTGCGCTTCGCGCACTGGGCGCGGCGTCGGCGAGCTACGTCGACGAGACTGGCGTTCGGCGTCCACACCTCATGCCATTGATCGTCGACGCAGTGCGCGCGCGCGCCAGCGTGGGCGAGATCAGCGACGTCTTGAGTGGAGTCTGGGGAGCGTACCGGCCTGGCACGTGAGTCGAGCATCTGTCGTCGCAATCTGCCTGGCGATGCTCGCTCCTGCGCCGGCCATCGCACAGCGGCTAGGCACCATCCTCGAAGTCTTTGGGTCCGCCAGCCTGGTTGGAGGTGTCACGAGCGTGGCCGCACCATCGGGCTCGCACGCCGCACTGCACGGTGGCGCTCGCGGAGACGCCGGAATCCAGATCGGCCACTTGGGGTTGGGCCTCGGCGGGCGCATCTGGCAGATGGTGCCAACGCAGGAATACGGTGGAACCGGGTTCGATTACTTCCTCGTGGGTGAGTGGCGAGAGGAGCCCAGCTCACGCACGACGATTCGTGGCGCATTCGGGGGCGGGTGGGATGACTTCGATTCCGGCCGTGGACCAGAGCGACCCAACAGTGGCGCCCAGGGCATCATGTGGTCGGTCGGCATTGGACATCAGGTCATCGCGCCGCGCGATACGCGCTTGCTACTCACCGCCGATCTCATCGTACCGCCGCCGCCGAGTGGCGGATTGGGACGTAAGCGCCCCGTGCTCGAAGTCGGCGTCGGCAAACGGTACGTGGGCTTTCATCCGATCGGACCGACGCGGTAGGCTCGCCATGCGGAGGCCCTTTTCTCCGCTTGTATGAGACCGCCGCGGTTGCTAGTTTACTCGGCTCGGAACGAATCGCCTAAGTCTCATATCGATGCCAACTTACGAGTTCCGTTGCCCCGACGGGCACGAGTTCGAGAAGTTCTACCGTACCATCAGCGGCGCTGAGTCCGAGTCCGTCTGTCCCGTATGCGGCAAGACTGCCGTGCGCTTCATGTCGCCCGCGGGTTTTGCCTTCAAGGGCTCGGGGTTCTACCTCACCGACTACGGCAAGAACGCCCATCGCGGCGAAGCGCCCCCGAAGTCCGGCGACTCCGCCGGCGACAGCTCGAGCAAGGAGTCGTCGAGCGACTCGTCCAAGTCCGACAGCCCGGGCGGCGGCGAGTCCAAGAGCGCGTCCTCCGGCTCGGACACCGCCAAGAGCGCCGATTCCTCGAGCAGCACCGCGAAGCCCGAGAAGAAGGCCGAGCCGAAGGCTGCCGAATCCAAGCCGGCCAAGGCGCCGCCGAAGCCGAGCAGCGGCGAGTGAGCGCAGGCGACGACGCGCTGCGGCGTGAGCTTGCCCGCGCCGCGGTTTCCCTCGGCGCGCCAGCGGACGTCGCTCCCTTGCTGGAGCGGCCGCGCGATCCCGCGTTCGGCGATTGGGCCAGCAACATCGCCATGGTGCTGGCCAAGTCGCTGGGCCACAAGCCGCGCGATTTCGCCCAGACCCTCATCGACGCCATCGATCGCAGCGCCGCGGGCATTGCCTCCGCCGAGATCGCCGGCCCGGGCTTCATCAACTTCCGCCTGGCGACGGACACGGTGGTGAAGGGCATCACCGCGCTCGTGGTGGCGGGCAAGGAGTTCGGCCGCACATCGACGGGGGCGAACAAGCCCGTGGTCGTCGAATTCGTGAGCGCGAATCCGACTGGCCCGCTGCACGTCGGCCACGGCCGGCAAGCCGCGCTCGGCGACGCCATTTCGTCGCTGCTCGAGTGGACCGGATGGCGCGTGTCACGCGAGTTCTACTACAACGACGCCGGCGCGCAGATCGAGAACCTCGCGCTCAGCACGCAGGCGCGCGTCCGCGAGTTGCGCGGCGACGCGCTGGCCATTCCCGACGGCGGTTATCACGGCGCCTACATCGCCGAGATCGCCGAACGGTACGTCGCGGACAATCCGGCCGACGTCGAAGGCAACGATCTCGACGCACTGCGGAAGTTCGCGGTGCAGGCGCTGCGCAAGGAACAGGACATCGACCTCCAGGCATTCGGCGTCGCGTTCGATACGTACTACCTCGAGTCGTCGCTCTACGAGGACGGACGCGTCGACACGACCGTCGCGCAGCTGGTCGCGAACGGCCATACGTACGAGAAGGACGGTGCGCTGTTCCTTCGCACGACAGATTACGGCGACGATCAGGATCGCGTCATGCGGAAGAGCGTCGAGAAGGGCGGGACGTTCACGTACTTCCTGCCGGATGTGGCGTATCACGTCACCAAGTGGGAGCGTGGCTTCACCCGCGCGATCAACGTGCAGGGCGCCGACCATCACAGCACCGTCACGCGCGTGCGCGCCGGCCTGCAGGCGCTCGGCATCGGCATCCCCGAAGGCTATCCGGACTACGTGCTCCACCAGCTGGTGACCGTGCTCAAGGCAGGCGAAGAGGTGAAGATCTCCAAGCGCGCCGGCAGCTATGTCACTGTGCGCGACCTCGTCGACGACGTGGGTCGCGACGCGGTGCGGTATTTCTTCCTCATGCGGAAGGGCGACTCACAGCTCTCGTTCGACGTCGACCTTGCGCGCTCGCAGAGCGACGAGAATCCGGTCTACTACATCCAGATGGCACACGCGCGCCTGGCTGGCATCTTCCGCGTCGGCGAGATCGACGTCGAGAGCGTCACCGTCGATGGCGTGGACTTCGCACAACTCGCGCTGCCGGAGGAGACCGAGCTGATGAACGCGCTGCTCGACTTCCCGACTGTGGTCGCGAATGCTGCGGAGGCGCTCGAGCCGCATCGGGTGGTCACGTACCTGCACGACCTCGCCGGCCAGGTCCACCTCTGGTATCACAAGGCACACGTGCTGAACGAGCCCGAGCCGTTGATGCGCGCTCGTCTGCTGCTGGCGCGTGCTTCGCAGATTGTCCTGAAGAATGGCCTGACGCTGCTGGGTGTGAGCTCTCCCGATCGCATGTAGTTCCTGTCCTCCTGTCGCCCTGTCCTCCTGTCCTCCTGAAAATGCCCGTTCTCGTCGTCGGATCCGTTGCGCTGGACTCGGTTGAAACGCCGTTCGGAAAGGCGGACAACGTCATCGGAGGGTCGGGGACATTCTTCTCGGCATCGGCCAGCCTGCTTGCTCCCGTGCAACTCGTTGGCGTCGTCGGTGAAGACTATCCGATGGAGCAGCTCGAGCCGCTGAAGCAGCGCGGTGTCGACATGGCGGGGCTCGAGCAGGTGAGTGGCGAATCGTTCCGCTGGCGCGGCCGCTATCGCCACGACCTCAATTCCGCCGAGACGCTCGAGACGCGGCTCGGCGTCTTCTCGCACTTCAGCCCGAAGATTCCGGCGCAGTTCAAGAACGCGCCGTTCGTGTTCCTCGCGAACATCGACCCGCGGCTGCAGCTCGACGTGCTCAATCAGGTCGAGCGTCCGAAGCTCGTGGCGTGCGACACGATGAATTTCTGGATCGAGAGCCGCCGTCCCGACATCATCGCGCTGATCAAGCACGTCGACCTCATCACGTTGAACGACGGTGAGGCCAGGCAACTGACGGATTGTGTGAATTTGGTGAAGGCGGCCAAGTGGATCATGAAGCACGGTCCGAAGATCGTGATCATCAAGAAGGGCGAGCACGGCGCGTTCATGTTCAAGGAGAACAGCATTTTCTTTGCGCCGGCGTATCCGCTCGAGGACGTCTTCGATCCCACGGGCGCGGGCGACTCCTTCGCCGGCGGCTTCATGGGTTATCTGGCACAGACGGGCGACCTGAGCGACGAGAATCTCCGTCGCGCCGTCGTCGTCGGCTCGGCGCTCGGCTCCTTTGCCGTCGAGAAGTTCTCCGTGCAGCGCCTGCTCGAGATCACGCGCGGCGATATCGTCAATCGCGTCGACGAGTTCCGCCGCCTCGTGGCCTTCGAACGGGAAGTGGGAACCGTCTCGTGACGGACGAGAAGGGTCTCGACTACGCGTCGTCGGGCGTCGACATCGAGCGCTCCGATGCGGTGAAGCGCCGCATTCGCTCGGTCGTCGAATCGACGTTCACGGCGGGTGCGCGCGGCGCCTTCGGTGGCTTCGGCGGAATGTTTCGCATTCCCGCCGAGGCGCAGCGGCCCGTGCTGGTGGCGAGTGCAGATGGGGTGGGCACGAAGATCCGTGTCGCCATCGAGTCGAATCGGCACGACACCGTCGGCCACGACCTCGTCAACCACTGTGTGAACGATATCCTCGTGCAGGGGGCGCTGCCGCTGTTCTTCCTCGACTACTTCGCTGCGGGCGTGCTCGTCCCCGAGGTCGTCGAGTCGGTGGTGACCGGAATTGCCGCCGGATGTCGCGAGAATGGGTGCTCATTGGTCGGCGGCGAGACGGCCGAGATGCCCGGCATTTACACGCCGCCGGATTACGATCTGGCAGGGTTCATCGTCGGTTGTGTGGAGGAAGACCGCATACTCGGCGCCGACCGCGTCGAAGAGGGCGATGCGTTGATCGGTCTGGCGAGCAATGGCCTGCACACCAATGGATATTCGCTCGCCCGGCAGATCCTCACGGATCGGATGAAGCTCGGGGTCGCGGATGCGTTCCCTGGTGAGGGTAGTACGGTAGCCAACGCGTTGCTGAAGGTGCACCGGTCATACCTGCCGGCGCTCAAGTCTGTGCTGAATCGTGTTCACGCCATGGCCCACATCACAGGCGGTGGGTTGCCGGGCAACGTCGTTCGTGCGCTTCCCGATACGGTGGATGCGGAGATCGACGGAGCGAGTTGGGAAGTGCCGAATCTGTTTCGTCAGTTGCAGCAGGCGGGCGACGTCTCGCGTGCGGAGATGTACCGAACGTTCAACATGGGTGTAGGGATGGTCGTCATCACCGACGCAGCGAATGTGGCCGCGGTCGAGGCCAGCGCCGCGTCGGCCCACATCGCTTCCTTCCGGCTCGGGCGCATCGTGCGCGGCACCGGGAAGGTGCGAATCTCTTGAGGAGTCGCATGAAGAGTCAGATTCTGTTCGTTGCAGGACTTTCGATGTTCGCGGCTGCCGCTGCGAACGCGCAGGGTGGCTCGATCCAGTGCGGCGGCGCCTCGGTGAACGAGCGCGCGGCACAGGATGCCTGCCAACAGGCGTATGACGTCTATCAGTTCATGTCGCCGCAACTCGGCCTCGCCCTCGCGGGCGGCAATGCGACGCTCGGTCAGGGATCCACGCTCGGCGGACCGGGACACTTCTCGATCGGCGTTCGGGTCAACGGCTTCAACGGCTCGTTGCCACAGGTCGACAAGTTCCAGCAGAGCTACACTGGCGCTGTTTCTCGCTCACTGCCGACGAGTGACCAATGGCTCGGCCTTCCGACGGCTGATGCGGCCATCGGCCTCTTCGGCGGCGTGCCGCTTCCGCTCACGAACGTCGGTGGCATCGACGCCCTGGTGAGCGGCTCGTATGTGCCGTCGTTCTCGAACAGCTCCGTATCGGTGACGCCGTCGTCGAACTTCCAGCTGGGATACGGCGTGCGCGTCGGATTGCTCTCGGAGTCGATCGTCGTGCCCGGTGTCTCGTTCACCTACCTCAAGCGCGACCTGCCCACGACCGCCATCCTCGGCGTCGCGAACGCCGGATCGTCGACCTCGGGCACGCTCAAGATCGACAACATGAAGGTCAAGACCACCGCATGGCGTGTGGTTGCCAGCAAGAGCTTCCTGTTGTTCAGCCTCGCCGGCGGCGTCGGCAAGGACAGCTACGATCAGTCCGCGGATATCTCCGCCACGGTGAGTAATGTTCCGGTCATCGGAACGGCCACGGCCGCTGTGCCCAACGCCCAGCAGAAGCTCGACCGCACCAACTTTTTCCTCGACGCGTCGCTCAACCTGCCGCTGTTCAAGATCGTCGGCGAAGTAGGACAGGCGTCGGGTGGCACGGTGAACACGTTCAACAGCTTCTCGAACGGCCGCGCCGACAAGGCTCAGCAGTATTTCTCGTTGGGCGTCCGGTTCGGCATCTGATCGCATGACGGTGAGCGCGCGCGCCTTGGCGCCAGACGATGGCGCATACATGCGCCGCGCGCTCGCACTCGCCGAACGTGGATGGGGACAGACGGCGCCGAACCCGATGGTCGGCGCCGTCGTCGTACGCGATGACCTCGTGATCGGCGAAGGGTGGCATACGCGCTACGGGGCGCCACACGCGGAAATCGAGGCACTCCGCGCGGCCGGTGCGCGCGCGGACGGTGCGACGCTGTACGTCACGCTCGAGCCGTGCAATCACCACGGACAGACGCCTCCGTGTTCCGACGCGATCATCGCTGCGGGCATCCGCCGCGTCGTCGCGGCGACGGCCGACCCGCACGAGGTGGCGAAGGGTGGTGCGGCCCACCTGCGTGCGCATGGTGTCGACGTCGTGCTCGGCGTTGAAGACGACGCCGCGCGCGAGCTCAATGCGGCCTTCTTTCACGCCCTGGACTCCGACCGAGCCTTCGTGCAGCTGAAGGTGGCGCTCTCCCTCGATGGGGCTATCTCCGATCACACGCGCCGTCGCGGTTGGCTGACCGGTTTCGAGGCGCGCCGCGAGGTGCATCGCCTGCGCGCTGGTTCGGACGCGGTGGCGGTGGGCATCGGAACCGCCCGCACGGACGATCCCGCGCTCACCGTACGCGACTACGAACCCGCACCGCGCGTCGCACCGATGCGCGTCGTCTTCGATACCTCGGCCAGACTGCCGTTGGCGTCGCGCCTGGTGCAGACCGCGCGCGAGCAGGGCACGGTCGTCGTCTGCTGGGCACCGGACCCGGCGCACGCAGCCGCCCTCGAACACGCTGGCGTCACGCTCGTGCATGCCGCGACACTCGCCGATGCATTGGTCGCCTTGCGGGTCGCGGGGATCCGGTCTTTGCTCGTCGAAGGAGGGGCTGCCCTCGCCACGTCGTTCCTCCAGGAGGCGCTGGTCGACCGCCTGATTATCTTCCGGGCACCCATCATCCTCGGGGCCGAGTCGCTGAATGCGTTCGCTGGGCTGCCGGCGGCCACGTTGGGAACCGCCAGGCGATGGCGCCTCACGCAGGCGAAGCGCTTCGGCGATGACGAGATGACGGTTTACGCGCCTCCAGTGTGAGGGCAGGAGCTATTTGAATTGTTCACCGGATTGGTAGACGCCGTCGGCATCATCGAGCGCATCGCACGGACTGACGCGGGGCGCGAGCTCCGCATCGAGTCGCGATACGATTCGGTCGCCGATGGCGAAAGCATCGCGGTGAACGGTGCCTGTCTCACGGTGCGGGAGTCTGGCCCCGGCTGGTTCGAGGTCGCCGCGGTCGTCACCACGCTCGGCCGCACGACCATCGGCGAATGGAGCACCGGCCAGCGCGTCAACCTCGAACGCGCCATGAAGCTCGGCGACCGGCTCGGTGGACACATCGTGCAGGGCCACGTCGACGATGTCGGTGTGGTGCAGCGCGTCCAGCGGCTGGACGACGCCATCCTCGTCGACATCCGCATCCCCGACGACCTCGTGTCGCTGATGGTGCTGCACGGCTCCGTCGCCATCGACGGCGTGAGCCTCACGGTGAACGCTCTCCCCGAGCCGGGGATTCTTCAGTTGTCACTCATCGAGTACACCTGGCGGCATACCACGCTCGGGACGCTCGCGGTTGGACAGCGCGTGCACGTCGAAGCCGACATGCTCGGCAAGTACGTGCGCCAGCTCGTCACGCCGTATCTCACCGCTACTGTCATCGCGTCTTCCTAGTCATATGTCATTCAATACAGTCGAACAGGCCGTTGCCGACATCGCGGCAGGAAAGCTCGTCATCGTCGCCGACGATGAGGATCGCGAGAACGAAGGAGACCTCATCGGCGCGGCGCAGCTCGTCACGCCGGCGCAGGTGAACTTCATGCTCAAGTATGCGCGCGGCATGATCTGCGTCGCGTTGCCGGGTGAGCGGGTGGACCAGCTCGACCTGCCGCCGATGGCCGAGTCGAACCTCGATGAGTATCGGACGGCGTACACGGTGAGCGTGGATGCATCGCCGAGGTTTGGCGTCACCACGGGTATCAGCGCGCAGGATCGTGCGACGACGATTCGCACGCTCGTCGATCCCGCCACGGTGCCCTCCGACCTGCGTCGTGGCGGACACATTCATCCGCTGCGTGCCCGCGATGGCGGCGTGCTCCAGCGCGTCGGCCACACGGAGACGGCCGTCGACCTCGCGCGGTTGGCTGGCGTGTACCCCGCCGGTGTCATCTGCGAGATCCTCAACGACGATGGCAGCACTGCAAAGCGTCCCCAGCTCGAAGCATTCGCGCAGGAGCACGGACTCACCTTCATCACGGTCGCGCAGCTCGTCGCGCATCGGCTCAAGAACGAGCGCCTCGTGCATCGCATTGCCGAAGCGCGCCTTCCCACGAATTTTGGCACGTGGAAGATCATCGGCTACAAGAACGACGTCGACGCACACGAGCACGTCGCGATACTCTTCGGCGACGTCGGGGATGGCGAGAACACGCTCGTCCGCATGCATTCGCGCTGCCTCACCGGAGACGTCTTTCACTCGATGCGCTGCGACTGCGGTTGGCAGCTCGAGACGGCGATGCAGATGATCCAGGCCGAGGGCCGCGGCGTCATCGTCTACCTCGACCAGGAAGGGCGGGGGATCGGCCTGCTCAACAAGCTCAAGGCGTACGAGCTGCAGGACGAAGGCGCCGACACCGTCGAAGCCAACGAGCGACTGGGCTTCGCGCCCGACCTGCGCAACTACGGCATCGGTGCGCAGATCCTGCTCGACCTCGGACTCAAGTCCATTCGTCCCATCACGAACAATCCGCGCAAGATGGTGGGCCTCGAGGGCTACGGTCTTCGCGTCGACGAGCGCGTCGGCATCGTGCAGCCCGAAAATGCCGAGAACTCCGGCTACATGGGCACGAAGCGCGACAAGCTCGGTCACCTGCTCGCTTCCTGATCGATCATGGCTGAATTCAACGGCGTTCCCAACGGAGACGGACGGCGCTATGCCGTGCTCGCCTCGCGTTTCAACAACACCATCACGAGCAAGCTGGCCGACGGCGCGATGGAAGCGCTCGTGCGGCACGGCGCGGCGTCGGAAGACGTCGACCTCGTCTGGGTGCCCGGCGCGTGGGAGCTGCCGTTCGCCGCCCGCCGCCTCGCCGCGACGGAACGCTACAACGCGATCGTCGTCGTTGGTGCCGTCATTCGCGGCGACACGCCGCATTTCGACTACATCTGCACCGAGGCGTCGCGCGGCCTTGCCGACGCGAGCAGTGAATACGAGATCCCCATTGGCTTCGGCCTCCTGACCACGGATACCATGGAGCAGGCGGAAGCTCGCGCCGGTGGCGAGCATGGCAACAAGGGGTGGGATGCGGCGATCGCCGCGCTCGAGATGTCGGATCTCTTCGAAAGGCTCGATGGCGCGGACGAGGGTTGAACGGCGCGCGCGCGCGCGCGCGCTGCAAGCACTGTATGCCTGGGACATGCGCGGCACCGGCCAGCTGGAAAAGGTCGCCGCGCAAGTGTGGGACGACATGATCATCGCACCCGACGTGCGCCGGTTGGCCGCGCCGATCATCAAGGTGCTCTGCACACAGCAGGGGGCGATCGACCGCCAACTGGCCGAGGTCACGACCAACTGGCGCATGGAGCGGATCGGCGCGGTCGAGCGCTGCGTGCTCCGCCTTGCTGCCGCCGAGCTGACGATCGGTGAGACGCCGCCAAAGGTGATCATCCAGGAGTCGGTTGCACTCGCCGAGCGATATGGCAGCGCGGCCAGCGCCAAGTTCGTGAATGGCGTGCTCGACGCACTCGCGCGCCGCATGGGGCGGATGTAGTGCGGCTGCTTCTCGTCAACTGGCAGGACCGTGACAATCCGCAGGCCGGCGGCGCCGAGATCCATCTGCACGAGATCTTCGGACGTCTCGCGGCGCGCGGGCACGAGGTCACGCTGTTGTGCGGGGGCTGGCCCGGCTGCGAATCGACCACGGAGCTCGACGGGATCAAGGTGATTCGCGTCGGCACGAGGCACACCTTTCCCTTTCTCGCGAAGAAGCATTTTGCTCGTGAGCTGGCCGACAAGCGCTTCGACCTGCTCATCGAGGACGTGAACAAGGTGCCGCTGTACACGCCGCGCTGGGGCGGACCGCCAGTCGTCGCACTTGTGCCCCACCTGTTCGGCGGCACCGCCTTCCAGGAGCTCTTTCCCCCGCTCGCCGCTGCCGTCTGGCTTGCTGAACGGCCATTGGGCCGCGCCTACCGCGGCGTACCCTTCGAGGCGATCAGCATGAGCACGGCGGACGATCTCGCCGAGCGCGGCATTCCGCGGAATACCGTCGAGGTCATCTACCCTGGGGTCGACACAGTGGGATACACCCCACTGGAAGGCACCCGTGCGCCTCAGCCGCTCTTCTCGTATCTCGGCCGGCTCAAGAAGTACAAGGGCGTGCATCTCGTCATCAGGGCGTTCGCCGCCATGCAGCATCCCACGGCGACGCTCGAGATTGCCGGAGCAGGCGACTTCCGCCCGTCACTCGAACGGCTCGCGGCGTCGCTTGACCTCGGTGCGCGCGTGCGGTTTCTTGGGCGCATCGACGAGGTGGAGAAGCTGTCCCTGCTGCGTCGTTCGTGGGCGCTCGTGTTCGCGTCGCCCAAGGAAGGCTGGGGTATCACGAACCTGGAGGCGGCGGCCTGCGGCACGCCGGTCGTCGCGTCGAACTCTCCGGGCATTCGCGAGTCGGTGCTGGATGGCGAGTCGGGCTTTCTGGTGCCGCACGGCGACACGAAAGCGATGGCGGCCGCGATGTCGCAGCTGGCGAGCGACGCAGCCTTGGTCGCGAGGTTGGGAGTGCAGGCGCGCGGATTCGCGGAAACGTTCACCTGGGAGCGGGCCGCCGAGGAAACGCACCTGCACCTGGAACGGGTACGCACCTCTTACCCTCGAGGTTGATCGTCGCGTGAGCACCACCTTCAAGGTCGGCGAGTTGTTCGAACAGCTCCGCGAGTTGCTGGAGCTCCAGCGCGTGCCCGACACCGACGGCCTCGATCGTATCGTCACCACGGCCGACGTCTCGAGCCCCGGGCTCGCGCTCGCCGGCTTCGTCGCGCGCTTTCCCGCCGCGCGCATGCAGGTGTTCGGCGAAACGGAGGTCACCTACCTTCGCTCGCTCGATCCGGAAACGCGGCGCGAGAACCTCCAGAAATTCTTCTCGTATCCGTTCCCCTGCCTGTTCGTGACGAAGGGACTGGAGCTGCCCGTCGAAGTGGTGGAGGAAGCGATCAAGTTCGAGGTGCCGATCCTTCGCTCGGCCCTCAAGACGAACGAGTTCTACAGCCGCGCCAAGCCGTGGCTCGAGGACACGTTCGCGCCGCAGACCACGCTCCATGGTTCGCTTGCCGACGTCTATGGCGTCGGCGTGCTGTTCGTCGGGCAGAGCGGCATCGGCAAGTCCGAGTGCGTGCTCGATCTCGTGGAGCGCGGCCACCGCCTCGTCGCCGACGATCTCGTCTTCGTGCGCAAGCGCGGCAACGACATCCTGCTCGGCCGCGGCCACGAGCTGCAGCGCCACTACATGGAGATCCGCGGCGTCGGGCTCGTCGACATCCCCGCCATCTTCGGCATTCGTGCCGTGCGGCAGCAGAAGCGTATCGAGGTCGTCGTCGAGCTCGTGGAATGGCAGGAAGGTGCCGAAGCCGATCGCACTGGCCTCGACGGCGAGACCACCGACATCCTCGGCGTGCCGCTGCCCCGCATCACGATCCTGCTCAATCCGGGCAAGAACATCACCGTGGTCGCCGAAGTGATTGCCATGCATCACCTGCTCAAGTGGTCGGGCATCGACCCGGCCGAGCGCTTCAATGCCGCCTTGATCAAGCAGATGCGCGGCAAATCGGAGATCCAGCGTATCCTGCGTGAAGACCATGAATGAACCTGTGAAGAAACGCGGACTGGTCGCTGGTCATGCAGACTTCGCCGCGGGATTGATCGGCGCCGTCGAGATGATCTCCGGCTGCGGCGACGTGCTCATTCCCATCCAGGTGCGCGGCCTCTGTGGTGACGACATCCAGAAGCTGCTCTACGACACCTGCATGGAGTCGGGCGTGCGGGTGATCTTCACGGACCTGCAAGCGGGCAGTTGTACGATGGCGTCGCGTCGCGTGCTCAAGCAGCTGGGCGAAGGCGTGCTCGTCGCCGGAGCGAACCTGCCGATGCTGCTCGACTTCGCCATGTCGTCGAACGAGAATGCGATCGAGGCGGCCACGACGGCTGCCGAGCGCGGACGCGCAGCGGTGAGCGTGCACGGAGCGCCGCCGTGACGCTCGTGCTGAACCGAATCGACGACCGGCTGATTCATGGGCAAGTCGTGGTTGGTTGGGGGCAGCCGCTCGACGTCAAGTTCATCGTGCTCGTTGACGATGCCGTCGCGAGCAGTGACTGGGAGCAGGAGCTCTATCGCATGGGAGTTCCGCCGGAAATGGAAGTGCGTTTTCACTCCGCCGCCGACGCAGCGACACTGCTCGATGCATATCGCACCGAGCGGCGCCCCGGCATTCTCCTCACCGGCGACATCGCGACCATGCGCTCGCTCGTGGAGCACGGTGGTGTGCGCGAGGTGAACGTCGGTGGCATTCACCATCGCGCCAGCCGCATCCAGCATTTGCGGTACGTCTTCCTCACCCCGCAGGAGCAGGACGCCTTGCGCGAGCTCGCCGACCTCGGCGCCGTCGTCACGGCGCAGGACGTCCCCGCGGCGCGCGCCATGCCTCTCGAGGAACTGCTCGCCGCCCGGGAGGGTGCGTGAGGGAACTGCTGCCGCTCGCGCTGCTCGGCGGCGTCCTCGGCCTCGACGTCGTCTGCTTTCCGCAGATGATGTTCTCTCGCCCGCTCGTGGCGGCGACGCTCGCTGGCGCGTTCGTCGGCGACGCCGCGATGGGCATCATCGTCGGCGTGACGCTCGAGCTGATGGCGCTCGCGACGCTGCCCTTCGGCGCATCGCGATATCCCGAGTGGGGCTCGGCAGCAGTCGTCGGCGGAGCGATCGCCGGTGCCATGCATACCGAGGCGGTCGGCACGCTGACGGTCGCCGTGCTGGCGGCGCTCGCCACTGCGTGGATCGGCGGCATCACGCTCGTTCGCTTGCGGCTGTGGAATGCCTGGCTCGCGCGCCGTCGACGTCCGGCACTCGATGCCGGATCTCGTGGCGCCGTGATCGGTCTCCAGCTCGCCGGCCTCACCGCCGACTTCGTGCGCGCGGCGTTGCTGACCACCATCGGCTACGCGCTGCTCTTTCCCGTCGCCCAGGCGACGCTCGGCGTGTGGACGCTGAGCGAGTCACTCTCGCGCGGATTCGTCGTCAGCGCGGCGACGGGAATCGCCTGCGCCGCGGCGTGGACGATCTTTCACTCCGCCCGCGGCGCTCGCTGGTATTTCGCTGGCGGAGTGCTCGTCGGGCTTCTCGTACTGTTCGTCCGATGACGGACGTCACACCGCCAACGGCGCACATCGTCAAACTCTCTGCTCTTACCTGGGTGAACATTTTCACGCGCTCGCTCGCCATTCAGGGGTCGTGGAACTACGAGACGCTCATCGGCAACGGCATCGGTTTCAGCGTGGAACCTGCGCTCCGGCAGCTGCCCGGCGGTGTGCACGGCGCGGCGTTCAAGGAGGCGATCACGCGGGAGAGCGCCTACTTCAACGCGCATCCATACCTCGCGAGCGTCGCCATCGGCGCGCTGGCGCGCGCCGAGCTGTCGCTCGTGCCCCCGGATCGCATCGATCGCTTTCGCACGGCGCTCTGCGGCCCGCTCGGCAGCGTCGGTGACCGCCTGGTCTGGGCGGGCTGGCTTCCGTTCTGCTCGCTGGTGGCGTTGCTCGCCTTCGGCCTTCGCGCCACGCCTATCTTCGTATTGATCCTCTTTCTGGTGCTTTACAACGCCGGCCATCTCGCGCTTCGCATCTGGGGACTGCACGTTGGTTGGACGCGCGGACTCGGCGTCGCCTCCGCGCTCGCGAATCCGGTGCTGCGCCAAGGTCCCACGCATCTCGCTCGGGCCGCGGCGGCGACGGCCGGCATCGCGATACCGCTTACGGCTGCACGGCTGCTCGGACATCATGTCGCGCTGCTTGGTGTGGTGCTCGGCGCATCGGCTCTTGCGGCCGTCGTGCTGATTCGCCTGCACGGCCGCGTGGAAGGCTACAAGCTCGCCCTCGTGCTCGTCGCTCTCTTCGCCCTCGTCTCGGTGGCTCGCTGATGGCCGAACGCTCTGTCCAGATCCTCAACAAGAACGGGTTGCACGCGCGACCCGCAGCCGAGATCGTGAAGATCTCCGCGAAGTTCCAGAGCGAGATCACGCTCATACGGGACGGCACGGAGGTCAATGGCAAGAGCATCATGGGCGTGATGATGCTCGCCGCCGAGTGCGGCGCCACGCTGCTGCTGCGTGCCGAGGGCGCCGACGCCGACGCGGCGCTCGACGCGCTCGACGCGCTCATCAAGAACAAGTTCGGGGAGCGCTAGTGGACCGGAAGATCCAGGGAATCCCGGCCTCTCCGGGCATCGTCGTTGGCTACGTGCACCTCCTGCGCTGGGAGGTGCCCGACGTCCGCCATCGCATCATCCCGGATGAATGCATCAGCGACGAGCTCGCGAAGCTGCACGAGGCCATCGCGCGCGCCAAGGTGCGTCTCCACCACCTGCGCACGCGCGTCGAAGCGACGGCAGGCGCGGAGGAAGCCGCGATCTTCGACGTCCAGCTGTCGATCCTCGACGACCGGGAGCTGACGCGCGGCGTCGAAGAGCTGGTCCGACAAAACCTCGGCGCCGAGAAGGCGTTCGATCTCGTCATGCTCGAGTGGCGTACGCGCTTCGCGCGTCACGCCGCGCCGATGCTCCGTGAGCGCGTTGGCGATCTCACCGACGTGCACATTCGCGTGCTGTCGCTGCTGCTCGGGCTCCCGGATCACGATCCGGTCGATCTCCCGCCCGGCGCGAACGCGATTCTCGTCACGCACGACCTGACGCCGAGCCTCACGGTGCAGCTCGACCGCAAGTCGATCATCGCCATCGCGACTGATGCGGGCACGCGCACGGCGCATGTGGCGATTCTCGCGCGGTCGCTCGGCCTGCCGGCGGTCGTTGGACTTCGCACGGCCACGGCAGAGCTCAAGGGCGGCGAGCGCGTCGTGCTCGACGGCAGCACGGGCATGCTCGCCATCAATCCGACGGACGAGGAGATCGAGCGATACCACGAGCGCCAACGCGAAGAACGGGTCGCCGAGGCGGCGCTCGCGGATCTCGCTGCACTCGAGGCGATCACCCTCGACGGCGTGCGCGTGACGCTCCGCGCGAACGTCGACATCCCGGAGGAAGCCGAGGCAGCCGCGCGCAGCGGCGCCGAGGGCGTGGGGCTGATGCGCACCGAATTCCTCGTCGTCGGCCGCGCGAGCATGCCCGACGAGGACGAGCAGTATCGGGCCTATCGCCGCGTCGTCGAGGCGTTCGCGGGGATGCCCGTCGTCATTCGCACTTTCGACATCGGCGGCGACAAGCTGCCCGTCGGCGGGTTCCCCACCGAGCCGAATCCATTCCTCGGCTGGCGCGCCATCCGCATGTGCCTCGATCAGCCCGAGATGTTCAAGGTGCAGCTGCGTGCGCTGTTGCGCGCTGCCGTCCATGGCGATCTCCGCATCATGCTGCCACTCATCGTCAGCCTCGACGAAGTGCTTGCCGCGCGCAAGTTGCTCGAGGAAGCGGCGGTCGAGCTCAGTGAGCGCGGTGTCGAATACCGCGCCGACGTCCCGCTCGGCGTGATGATCGAGACGCCGGCCGCTGCCGTCGCGAGTGACACGCTCACGCGCGACGTGGACTTCTTCAGTATCGGGACGAACGATCTCGTGCAGTACACCCTCGCCGTCGATCGTGGCGCGGCGAACCTCGCGCCACGCTTCACACCGCTGCATCCCGCCGTGCTGCGTCTCATCAAGCGCACGGTGGAAGTCGCCGAGCTGGGCGACATCGAAGTCGCGGTGTGTGGAGAGATGGCGTCGCAGCCACTCATGGCTTTCGCACTGCTCGGACTCGGCGTGCGCCAGATGAGCGTGGCGCCGCGGTCGGTGCCGCTCGTCAAGCGCATCGTCCGCAGCGTGACGGCGGCACACGCGAAGCTCGCGGCATCAGCCGCATTGCGGGCGCTCACGGCGGAGCAGGCGCGACACGAGTTGGCACGTCGATTGGCCGACGTCATCGGCGATGCGCCCTATCTCTACGACGGGTTGCCCGGCGACGGCTGAGTCGTTTTCTTTCGCGTGCGCCGTCATTCGACGGTATTTGGGCCCGGCAGCATGGTGTCGGGCCTTCTTTCTTCCTCTCCAACTGCTAGTGGGGAACCGCCGTGCATGATCGCAGTCTTTTCACGTCTGAATCCGTCACCGAGGGGCATCCCGACAAGGTCGCCGATGCCATCTCCGATGCCGTCCTGGATTGTCTTCTCGAGAAGGATCCCGCCGCACGCGTCGCTTGTGAAACCCTCGTGACGACCGGTCTCGCCGTCATCGCCGGCGAGATCACAACATCGGCTTACGTACACCTGCCCGACGTCGTCCGCGACACCATCCGTCGCATTGGCTACACGGACGCCGGCTATGGCTTCGACGCCAATACCTGCGCCGTCATGAGCACCATCGACAAGCAGTCCGCGCACATCGCGATGGGCGTCGACACCGGCGGCGCCGGCGACCAGGGCATGATGTTCGGCTATGCCACGGACGAGACCGACGAGTTGATGCCGATGCCCATCATGCTCGCACATCGCCTCACGAAGGCGTTGGCCGAGCGACGCAAGGACGGCAGCCTCAAGTGGCTCCGCCCCGACGGTAAGTCGCAGGTCACCGTGGTCTACGAGGACGGCGTGCCCGTCGCAGTGGATACCGTCGTCATCAGTACGCAGCACGCCGACGACATCAGCAACCCGAAGATCCACAAGGCGATCATCAGCGACGTCATCGAGGCGACGATCCCCAGGGAGCTTCGCACCAAGAAGATCAAGTACCACATCAACCCCACGGGCCGCTTCGTCATCGGCGGACCGCAGGGCGATTGCGGCCTCACAGGCCGCAAGATCATCGTTGACACGTACGGTGGCATGGGCCGCCATGGTGGCGGCGCCTTCAGCGGCAAGGATCCCAGCAAGGTGGACCGCTCGGCCTGCTATGCCGCGCGGTGGGTCGCCAAGAACATCGTCGCCGCTGGCCTCGCCAAGCGCTGCGAAGTCCAGGTCGCGTACGCGATCGGCGTGGCGGAGCCGGTCTCGGTGCGCGTCGATACCTTCGGCACGTCGAACGTCACCGAGGCTCGCATCCTCGATGCGGTGAACGAGAACTTCGACCTCACGCCCAAGGG
Organism: Gemmatimonadaceae bacterium; assembly: GCA_039915865.1. Lineage (GTDB taxonomy): Bacteria > Gemmatimonadota > Gemmatimonadetes > Gemmatimonadales > Gemmatimonadaceae > AG11. The sequence goes on from JBDSML010000014.1 coordinate 18,706, forward strand.
CATCACCACCGCGCTCGACCTGCGCAAGCCGATCTACAGCGCAACGTCCGCCTACGGCCACTTCGGGCGCACGCCCGAGAAGGTCGGACGGGGCAAGTCCGCCGCCACGCTCTTCACCTGGGAGCGCACGGACAAGGCGGCTGCGCTCAAGCGCTCGGCACGCGCAGAGCGGTAGTCGTTGCTCGAATCCGGGCGCCGTGACCTTCGCGCCCGGATTTGGGTAGAATTCGACATGATCGAAGTCTTCGTCTCCCGGCTCGGCCTGGACAGCGCCTCGAGCTCGTACGTCGTCGTGCTGCAGGAGAAGGATGGCGCGCGCCTGCTGCCCATCTGGATCGGGCAGCCCGAGGCAGAGTCGATCGTGCTGCACATGCACAAGGTGAAGCGTGCTCGACCCCTCACGCATGATCTCGTGCGGAGTATCATCATCGGGCTCAAGGCGCGCCTGCAGCGCGTCCAGATCACGAAGGTCGAGAACAGGACCTACTACGGCGAGATCCATCTCCAGCACGACGACAACGTCGTCGAGATCGACGCGCGCCCGTCGGACTGCATCGCCATCGCGCTCAGGCTCGGCGCGCCCATCTACGCGGCGGAGAATCTGCTCGTCGATCCAGGCGACGAAGAAGAGGCCACCGACGACGAGGACGAGGCGCCCGACTTCAATTCGTCATCCGAGGAACCGAGCGAAGAAGAGCGCGAACGCGAGCGCGTGCGCGACGCCGAGTTGAGCGACGCCGAGCGGTTGAAGCGATATCTCGAGACGCTGCGCCCCGAGGACTTTGGGAAGTTCAATCCGTAGGCGAACGGCGCGTGCGCTCGTCCTGTCGGCGCTCATGTGCGCGCCGGCAATCGTCAGCGCGCAGCAAGGTGCCGAGACGTCGCCGACGTCGTCCGTGAGCGGGCGCGTCGAGTCGCCGTCGGGCAATACGGTGACGCCGGTGCCTGGCATCTACGTCACGCTTCATCGCGTGGGCACGGACAGCTCCGGCCCCGTCGATTCCGTGCGCACGGATGCTGGCGGCAATTACATGATCCGGTATCGCCGTGCGCTCGGCGACGAGGCCGTGTACTTCGCGGCCGCGGTGTATCGCGGCATCGCGTATTTTTCCACGCCCATCCAGGGTGCGCGCGTCAGTGGTGACGAGGGCGCGATCACGGTGTTCGACACCACGAGCAAGCACGTCGAGCTGCACGTGCGCGGACATCACGTCGTCGTCAGCGCTCCGAAGCCGGACGGTTCACGCGATCTCGTCGAGGTGTGGGAGTTGTCGAACGACACCACGGTGACGGTGGTCGGCAAGGACACGCTGTCGCCGGTGTGGAGCACGCCGCTCCCGCGTGGCGCGACAGGTGTACGTGCCGGCCAGGGCGACGTCAGTCCCGATGCCATCCAGGCGCGTGGCGATCACATCGTCATGCTCGCGCCATTTGGACCGGGCGTGAAGCAGGTGAGTTACAGCTACGGCATGCCGTCGTCGAGCTTTCCGCTCAGCATACCGATCGACAAGCCGACGACGGTGCTCGAGGTGTTGCTCGAGGAGCCGCTCGCGCAGGTGACCGGCTCGACGCTGCGTGCAACGGACGCCGCAACGACGGGCGGGCGCACGTTCAAGCGCTTCCTCGGCCAGGATGCCGACGCGGGCGAATCCGTGCGCATCACGGTGCCCGTCACCAGCGCGGCCACGCGCACGATCGTCCTCGCCGTGCTCGCCGGGGCGATCGCGCTCATCATGGTGGGGGCGCTCGCGCGCGCGCTGATGCGTCGCGGTGCGCCGGTTCCAGCACTCGTTGTGCGACCCGTGCACGAGACGGATTTGCTCGTCGCCGCGATCGCTGCGCTCGACGCTCGACGCGAGCGCGGCGATCCGACGCTCGGGGACGATGCGTACGCCACCGATCGTGCCGCGCTCAAGGCCAAACTCGGCCAAGCGCTTGCTGCTGGAGAACGCGTCGTCTAGATTCGCCTTACAATTCAACGCGAACGGGGACACGGAAGCCGGTGAAATGCCGGCGCGGCCCCGCCACTGTAACGGGCATTTGCACGCGCACCCTCACACACGCCACTGACTGCGGTCGGGAAGGCGGGGTAGCGCGGCCCGGAG
>JBDSML010000021.1:0-3574 GCA_039915865.1 Gemmatimonadaceae bacterium
CGATCCTCGCCATGGCCGGCATCTTCCTCATCCTGCACGCCGACTTCGGCACGGTGCGGCTGGCGACGATCATCTTTGCATCGTTGCCCTTCGCGCTCATCGGCGGCATCGCAGCGGTGTGGCTCACTGGCGGTGTACTGTCGCTCGGCTCGCTCGTCGGGTTCGTCACCGTGCTCGGCATCGCGGCACGCAACGGCATCATGCTCGTGAGCCACTATCGGCATCTCGAGCGCGAGGAGGCCGTGCCCTTCAGTCGAGACATGGTGTTGCGCGGCGCGGAGGAGCGGTTGGCGCCGATCGCGATGACGGCGCTCGTGACGGCGCTCGCATTGCTGCCACTGGTGATCTGGGGCGATCGGCCGGGCCACGAGATCGAGCATCCCATGGCGATCGTGATTCTCGGCGGCCTTGTCAGCTCGACGGTGCTGAACCTGTTCATCATGCCGTCGCTCTACCTCCGCTACGCTCGGCCCATTTCGCTTGCGGATGAAATCGAAGGATGACGGCCGCTGGTGCCGGTTCCGTTAGCCTGTCGGAATGGGCCCTTGCGATTTCCTTTCTGAGCCGAGCAGACTATGGGCATGCCTGCCGTTCGACGCCATTGGACGACCGCGGACGTCCGCGCGCTCATCGACGAGTCGCGCCCATGGCCACGCTACGAGCTCATCGACGGAGAACTCCTCGTGACGCCGTCGCCAAATGGGCGGCATGGGATGGCGGTCACGGAGATGACAGCAATTCTCCTCGCATATCTCGATCGCGAGAAGGTGGGAGTGCTCTTCCTATCCCCTTCCGACCTGGAATTGCGGCCAGGTACGATTACCCAGCCGGACGTGTTCGTGGTTCCGTTCGGAAACGAGCCGCCGATCTGGGGTTCGGGCGGCTGGAGTGACGTTGGGTCGCTCTTGCTCGCCATCGAGATCATCTCGCCGAGCAGCGTTCGCACCGACCGAGTCACGAAGCGCGACTACTATCTCGACGTCGGCGTTCCCGACTGCTTCGTAGTCGATGTCGACGCGCGCATCATCGAGTGCTGGACGCAGGGTCGCGACACGCCGCTCGTGCAGTGCGAAGAGCTCGTGTGGCAGCCGGCCGGCGCACAGGCCCCGTTGACGGTGGCCCTGCCGGCGCTGTTCGACGACATCTCCGCAAAGCTCTCGAGCATCGGTATCCGCAACCGCTGATCCGCCGCGTCGCTTGGTCCGTCCATCGAATGCAAATGGGCGCCAGTCGAGTTGCCGATGCAGGGGACGCCGGTAGATTCGGCTGAGCAGCTCTCGCCTCCGTCGTCCACAGGATTCGGCCATGCACAGTCGACGTTTTCTCGCCCTCGCACTGATCCTCGCGCCTGCCGTGATGTCAGCGCAGCAGGGTGGCGCCACCACCCGCACGCTCACCACCGCCGACATCCAGGCGTGGAAGAACATCCGCGCGCAGTCGCTCTCCAACGACGGCGCCTGGTTCGCCTACCAGCTCGCTCCCAACGACGGCGATGCGGAGGTCGTGCTGCGATCGACGCGTGAGAGCAAGGAGCATCGCTTCCAGATCGGCGAACCGCCCGCCCCTGTGGGTGGCCCGCCGGGCGCGGCTGCAGCGGGGGCGCCGCTCGTCATTGCGCCGAATTCGAAATACGTGGCCTTCGCCGTCTATCCGTCGGCGAAGGACGCGAAGCGCCTCAAGTCGCAGCGCCGGCCGCTCTACAACAAGGTCGCGCTGGTGAACGTCGCGACCGGCGAGAAGAAGGAGTTCGACAAGGTGCGCCGCTTCGCCTTCTCGGGCGAACTGGCCGGCTGGCTCGCCATGCAGGCGTATCCCGCGGAGGGCGGCGCTCCTGCTGCCGCACCGGCGGCCGGTGGCGCCGCTGCGGCGCCTCGGGTCGAGGGTACCGATCTGTTGCTCTACAACCTCACCACGGGCGAGATGGTGAACGTCGGCAACGTGGCCGAGTTCGCGTTCGACGACTCCGGCGAATTCCTCGCCTACACCATCGACGCACGCGACCGGCTCGGTAACGGCGTCCAGCTGCGCAACATGAAGACGGACGTCGTGAAGTCGCTCGACAGCGACCGCGGTCTCTATCGTCGCCTCGCATGGGCGGATAGCGGAGTGGCACTCGCCGTCTTGCGCGGTGTCCCGGACAGCGTGGCGAAGGACACGCTCTACACACTCGTCGCATTCAGCAACGTGGCCCGCAGCACGCCGGCCAAGTCGGTCGTCGACACGAAGTCCGCCGGCATGCCGAGTGGCATGGTGATCAGCGCCGACCGCGCGCCGCGCTGGGCAGAGGATTTCTCGGCGGTGTACTTCGGGATCAAGGACGCGAAGAAGAAACAGGCAGGCGCGCCGCTCCTCGCCGACGCTGCCACGACAAACCGGCCGTCGGTGGTGCAGGCGGGCGCACCGGGCGCCGGCGGCACGGTCAACCAGCCACAGGTTCCCGCCGACGACGACAACTCGTCGCTCATCCTGTGGCACTGGAAGGACCCGCGGCTCCAGTCGCAGCAGATCGTGCAGGAGCAGGCCGACAAGACCTACAGCTATCTCACCGAGTATCGCATCGCCGAGAACAAGGTGATCCGCCTTTCGGACGATGATCTTCGCACGGTGACCATCGCGCCGAAGGACAAGTTCGCGTACGGCATCGACAACCGCGCATACCAGCAGGTCGCGAGCTACAACGGTCGTAATTTCCAGGACGTCTACACCATCGACCTCAAGACCGGCGAGCGGAAGCGCGCGCTGCAGAAGTATCTCGGTCAGGCCAGTGCGTCGCCCGATGGCAGCATGCTGCTGTACTTCGGCATGGACACGAGCTTCCACGTGCTCGACATGGCCACCGGCGCCACGCGGAACATCACGCGTGGTGTGCCCGGCGTCTTTGGCGATACGTCCGACGACCACAACAACCTCGTGCCGCCACCGTTCCAGCCGATGGGGTGGTCGAAGGATGGTGCTGCAGTGCTTCTCACGGACGGATGGGACGTCTTCAAGGTTCCGACGCACGGTGGCACCGCGGTGAACCTCACGGTGGACGGCCTCAAGACCGGCAAGCACTATCAGCGCCGCTACGTCTTCGACCCGAAGGAGAAGGGCGTCGATCTTTCGAAGCCACTGTACTTCTCCACCTATGGCGAATGGACGAAGAAGGAAGGGCTCGCACGCGTGGACGCACGTCGCGCGGGTGCGACGGACCTCGTGTACACGGACGCGAAGCTCAACTTCGGCAAGGCGCGCGACGCCGACACGTTCGTCTTCTCGCGGCAGACGTATGTCGACTTCCCGAACTACTATCTCGCGAATGCGTCGTTCGGCAGCGAGCGGCAGCTCACCGACGCGAACCCGCAGCAGCGGCAGATTGCGTGGTCGCCCGGTGCGAAGCTCATCGATTATACCAGCGCCAAGGGCGACAAGCTTCAGGGTGCACTCTATCTGCCCGCGAACTACGAGCCCGGCAAGAAGTATCCGATGCTCGTCATGATCTACGAGAAGCTGTCGCAGAACCTGCACGCGTACGCCGCGCCGAACGAAACCCGCGCGCCGAACCCGACGCTGTTCACGAGCAAGGGCTACGCGG
>JBDSML010000027.1:0-3324 GCA_039915865.1 Gemmatimonadaceae bacterium
GCCGAAGTGTCCACGATTCTTCTTCGGCGCGGTGAAGCCGACGATCACGAAATCCGCCGTGCGGTCCGTCTTCATCTTCAGCCACTTGTCGCTTCTGCCACCGCGATAGGGCGCGTCGGCCTTTTTCGCGACGATGCCCTCCAGCCCCATCTTCTCGACCTGCTCGAGGAACCGCTCCCCTTCGCGCTCGATGTGGTCGAGCGCGCGGATGATGCCGAGCTTCGGAAACGCACTCAGTAGCAGCGCCTTCCGCTGCACCACCGTCAAGGGCCGAAGATCGAACTCCTCGAACGCGAGAAAGTCGAACGCGAAGTACGTCGCTGCCAATTCGACCGACGCGCGCTTCACATCCAGCGGCGACGACAGACGTCCGCGCCGTTGCAGACGAGAGAAGCTCGGCCGTCCCTGCGCGTCGAGCACCACGACTTCGCCATCGATGATGCATTCGGCGTACGGCAGCGCGCGGACGGCGCGCGCGACCTCGGGAAACACCCCCGTGTAATCGTTGCCATTGCGCGTCACCAGCAGCACTTCGTTGTTCCGCTTGCTCGCGATGAGGCGATAGCCGTCGAGCTTGAGCTCGAACACCCAGCCATCGCGGGTGAACGCCCCCTTGTCGTGCGGTTCCGCCAACATCGCCTCGACCTTCATCGGGTCGACTCGTCCCTTCGGCGCGCCCGATGCCTCGACGGCAGCGCGCAGGGTGCTCGCTGGACTGCGGCCGGCCTTCACGTCTTCGACCGTGAGGCCCGATAGCACGGATGTCTCCGGAAAGACGTCGCCCGGCACGGCGAGGTACGCGTCGCGCTCCTTGATGAGGAGCCACTCGCGCTCGCTCTTCTTGATCTTCACGAGTGTCCATTTGCCATGGAGCTTGTGGCCGCGGAGCTCGAACAGGAGCTTGCCCTTCTCGAGTCCCTCACGCCAATCCTCGAGCGCGATCCACTCGCCACGGTCCCAGACGATGATGCCGCCCGCTCCATAGTTGCCCGACGGGATGATGCCCTCGAAGTCGCCATACTCGAGTGGGTGGTCCTCGACTCGCACGGCGAGCCGCTTGTCGTTCATGTCGTACGACGGACCTTTCGGCACGGCCCACGAACGGAGCACGCCCTCCATCTCGAGACGGAGGTCGAAATGCAGATGGCTGGCGGCATGCTTGTGGACGACGAACAACCTGCCGGGTGCAGCCGACACGGGGCCGCCCATGGGCTCGGGCGTGGCGTCCTGAGACCGCTTGGCGCGGTAGAGGCTCAGGTTGTCGCTGGGAGGCTTTTTGGGGGGCATTGCGAACTCAAACTGGAATTGCGGAGAAGCTGTAGGCTCTCGACAGAAAAAAGCGAACGACGCAACGCAGAAGCACGCCGGCTGCGCCAGCCTGTTCCGATACCCGCCCAACGCATAATTTCCAGAATCCCCCTTCCCGGGTTTCGCGCCATGCCAGCACGCTCCATCGGAAACGCCACCATCTCGTTCGGACTCGTCTCCGTCCCCGTCAACCTCTACTCGTCCTCGGAATCGAAGGCGAGCGTCTCGTTCAACATGCTGCACAAGACGTGCGGCGGCAGACTCAAGCAGCAGTACATCTGCCCGAAGGACGACAACGAAGTGGTCGACCGCACCGACACCGTCAAGGGATACGAGTTCGCGAAGGACCAGTACGTCATCCTCTCCACCGAGGAACTGAAATCCCTCGAGGAAAAGGCCACCGGGATGATCGACGTCATCGAGTTCGTGCCGCTCGCGAAAGTCGACCGCGAATACCTCGAGAAAGTGTACTACCTGGGCCCCGACAAGGGCGCCGAACGCGCCTACCGTCTCCTCGCCGCCGCACTGCTCGACACCGGCAAGGCCGCACTCGGACAGTACGCCGCGCGCGGACAACAGCACCTCGTCCTCCTCCGCCCGCTCAATGGCGTACTCGTCATGGAGCAGCTCCACTACGCCGACGAAGTGCGCCCGACCACCGAAGTCACTGTGCCCGAAGGCGACGTCAAGCCGATGGAGCTCGCCCTCGCCAAGCAGCTCATCGACCAGACGACCAACGAAGAGTTCGAGCCGGGCAAGTACAAGGACACCGTGCGCGAGCGCGTGCTCGAGACCATCCAGCGGAAGATCGAAGGCCAGGACATCACGACCGACATCGCGCCGGAGTCGGGTGGCAAGATCATCGACCTCATGGACGCCCTCAAGGCGAGTCTCGCGGCGACGACCGAAGCTGATCGGGTGGAGAAAGCTCCCAAGAGGGGAAGGAAAGCGTCGTGAAGCTGCTCGCGGGAACGAGCGGCTTCGCCTTCAAGGAGTGGAAGGGCTCGTTCTACCCGAAGGACTGCAAGGCGGACGCGATGCTCGGCCTCTACGCGAGCACGTTTCCGACGGTCGAGATCAACAACACCTTCTACCGGCTGCCCAAGGAGCAGGTACTGCTCGACTGGGCAGGGCAAGTGCCCGAGCCGTTCACCTTCGCCATCAAGGCGAGCCAGCGGATCACGCACTACGCTCGCCTCAAGCCGGAGAGCGCGAGCGCGGTGGAGTTCCTGCTGCGGAACACGGCGCTGCTGGGCGACCGCCTCGGGCCGATTCTCTTTCAACTGCCGCCCAACCTCCAGCGCGACTTCGACCGGCTGCGTGTGTTCCTCGACTCGCTACCACGGGGCCGGCGGTACACGATCGAGTTCCGCCACGAGAGCTGGTTCGGCGATGACGTCTTCGATGCTCTCCGAGAACACGACGTCGCGATGTGCATCACCGAGCAACCGGAGTTCGCGAGTCCCATCGTCGCGACGGCATCGTGGGGCTACACGCGATTGCATCGCTTCGACTACGACGAGCCGATGCTCGCCGAGTGGTCGAGGAAGATCGCGGCCATGCCGTGGAGCGATGCGTACGTCTACTTCAAGCACGACGAGGGCATCGGCTCGGGGCCGCCAGCCGTCGGCGCGTTCGTGAAGACCTTCCCGCAGATTGTCATCCCGCACGAGCGAAGCGAGTGTCGGGATCTACCACCCCGCCAATTATAGCCAGCGACGGTCGCCGAACGCTGTAGCTTGAGAGATGCACCGCACCACCGCCGGACTCACGCTCTCGGCCACCGATCTCGCCAACTTCCTCGGCTGCCGCCACCGGACCGCCCTCGACATGGCAGTCGCGGACGGCGCGCGCGAGCGGCCCTTCGTCGACGATCCACTCCTCGACCTCCTCTGGAAGCGCGGGCTCGAGCACGAGCGCCAATACGTCGACTCACTGCGCCGCGCCGGCAAGCAGATCGTCGATCTCTCCGAGACCACAACGAGCGACGAACGCATCGCGAGTACGCTCGATGCC
>JBDSML010000232.1:0-3103 GCA_039915865.1 Gemmatimonadaceae bacterium
TCGACCTCGAACTTGGAGAGGTCCACCGCGGGCATCTTGTACTGCCGCGCGAGCATCTTCGTGAGCTCGGTTTCCTGGATGAAGCCGAGCTTGACGAGGTTGTAGCCGACCCGCGTGCCGCTCTGTCGCTGCTCCTGGAGGGCCTTTTCCAACTGCTCGCGCGTGATGAGCCCCTCGCGGACGAGGAGGTCACCAAGACGTTCGCTGGAAGCGGCCGGAGCTGCCATAAACAGATGCGGGGCGACGCGTGGGCTGGAAACTGCTGGAGCGAGCGGGAGGGATTCTCAAGGTCGCGCGCCGGTGAGACGGTGTCAAGAATTCTGACTTGGCAGGCGGCACCTGCTATCAAGGTATCGGTCGCACCGGTCGGCGTGTGAATTCGTTGGCTGGTCCGGCTCCGCTACTCGGCCGACTGCGGCTCGGCCGCCGAGCGGGGCAACGAGAGGGTAAAGCATGACCCCTGTCCCAACGTGCTCACCACGGTGAGGTCTCCGTCCATGTTGCGGGCGAGGCTCCGGCTGATGGAGAGGCCGAGTCCAACGCCGGACTCTGGCGACAGCGAACCGCCCTTCACCTGCACGAACGGCTCGAAGATGGCGCCGAGTTTCTCCTCGGGTATACCGATGCCCGTGTCGCGAACATTGATCAGGACAACCTGACCGGTGGCGTTGCACGAGATCCGGATGCGGCCGCCCGGCACTGTGAACTTGATGGCGTTGGACAGGAGATTCACGAGAATCTGGATGACCTTCTCGCGGTCGCCCCGTGCCACGACGTCGTCTTCGCATTCGATGCCGTCGTAGAACAGCTCCCGTTGCGAAATGAGCGGTTCGACCAGCGCGACGCCTGCGGCGAGCATTTCGGCAGCGCCGATGTCGCCGATGCTGTACGTCAGATGTCCACTGCCCACACGTGTCAGGTTCAGCAGATCCGTGATGAGCCCCGTCAGGTAGCGCTGATTGGTGCGGATGCGACCGAGATCCTTGTGCTGTGCTGCCGTCACGGGGCCGTGCAGCTCCATGTCGATGAGATCGACGTACCCACCAATGGCGTTGAGGGGGGTGCGCAACTCGTGGCTCATCATCCCGAGGAACGTGCTCTTGGCCAGACTTGCCGTTTCGGCCTTGTCCTTCAAGGCGATCGCCTCACCGAAGGCGCGCGCGCGGTCGAGCGCCGTGGCGCTGCGATTCGCGAGGTCCTCGGCGAGCTTGATGTCCGCCGTGGTAAATGGGCGGTCGTCTCGTCCGCTGACGAACGTGAGGGCACCGATGAGGCGATCCCTGATGACGAGCGGCACGGTGAGCAGCGGGCCGATCCCGATCTCTCGCAGCGACTTGTCGACGACCGGATTGCGCGCTGCGGTGCTGAGCACTTCGTCGACGGCATCGGCAATGACGAGCGGCTGTCTGAGGCGCATAGCGGCAGGGAGTCCGAATTCGTCGTCGGCCTGGGGTACCCAGAGACCGTGCAGGCTCTCGAGGATGTGGTGCTTTGCGGGATCGGGATGCATCACGAGACGATGCATGGCGCCGTCTTCATCGAGCGTATCGACGATGCACCAGTCACCGACGTAGGGCAGCGCCATGCGTCCCATGGCGGCCAGCGTTTCCTTCTCATCGAGTGACTCGGCGAGCCGGCGACTCTCCTGGGCGAGAAAGTTGGCGGAGCGCTTCGCCGCCTCGGCAGCGTCCGCACTATCCCGCTCGCGCAGGGCGCTCAGGAGCAGGCGCTCCGCCACCTCGCGTTGAATTTCGAGCGTCACCTCGGCATGTGTGGCGGTGCGCAACTCGATGACGAGGTGCTGCGGCTCGCCGTCAGCGAGCTCGGGCCACACGGAGCAGAGCAGCGGGAACGCGCTCTCGTCCGCGGGATCGACGCGACGGCTTCGTGCGACGACGCCCGTGCGAAAGGCTCGGTCGAGGATGACGGTGAGGCCGGTGGCGTCCCGCCGAGCGAACGCGGCGGCGATTGGACGATCCAGCAAGAGCGGGTCGGTGAACGGAGCGACGAGTGTGCGGAATTCGGCGTTCGCGAAGACCAGGGTATGTTGCTCGCCGCGCGTGACTGCGAACGCCGCTGGCACGTGCTGCAAGAGCCGCTCGAACGTGCCTGGCACGAGCGACTCCTCAGGAGTGTACGCGTCGGCGCGTCCTGCCGGTCCTGTGTGCATTTATAGCCTCCACGCCGTCTACCCGCCCTCCTGCGCTACCGCCCGATAGAACTGGCCGCCGTCGCCCGTTCGCTTCACATAGCCGACTTCCTCGAGTCGCGCGAGCACACTCTCCAGCTTGGCGGGAATCGTGCCCATCCGCTCAGCCAGTGTAATTGCGGTGGCAGTACCGACCCTCACGACCATGTCGAGACACGCCGATTCGTCGTCCGTGAGGCCTCCGTACGCCCCGTGCGGGGTGCGAAGTTGGCGCTGGGGGTTTCCCGTGGTGATGCCGTAATAGTCTTTCAGCGGACTGCCGACCACTGCGCCATTCTCGTTGATCTCGAACGTACGGAATTCGTGACTATGTTCGCTGCCGCGCATCTTGTGGATCGCGAGCACCTTGCGGAGCACGCCATCGATCTCGACGAAATGCTGGACGATGATGTCGTCCGTAATGAAGAAGACCTTTTCCTTCGCGATGAGAACGTCCGGATATCCGCCCGCGGCCTCGTAGGTCATGAAGATCGTGACGCCGCCGGCGGTCAAGGCGCCGACTAGCCGATAGAGCGACTCGCGAAAGTCCTCGCGGAACGCTGGCGCGAGGGCAACCTGAAATCCGGAGAGCGAGTCGATTACCACCCGGTCCGCGCCGATGGCGTCAACGGCAGTCTGTATCTCCGCGAGCGTCTCGTCCACGGAGAGATCGAGCGGGCGCAAGTAGATGATCCGGAGCTTTCCCGACTCGACCGACGTCTGCAGATCCTGGTTTCTCGCTCGCGCCCGTGCGAGATATTCCTCCGGATATTCCTCGAACACCACGACGACTACCGCCTCGCCGTTCTGGAGCGCTCCCGCTGCGAACTGCACGGCGAACGTCGTCTTCCCGCTGCCGGCAGGCCCGACCAGCATCACCGCATCACCCGCGGGAATGCCACCGCCCATCAACTC
>JBDSML010000273.1:0-3764 GCA_039915865.1 Gemmatimonadaceae bacterium
GGTGGGAGTGGTCGCCGGCGGCGTTCGCCGAAGCCCGCCGGCGCGACGTGCCGGTGCTGCTCTCGGTCGGCTACGCCGCCTGCCACTGGTGCCACGTGATGGCGCACGAGTCGTTTGAGGATCCTGACACGGCCGCGGTGATCAACGAGCTCACCGTGCCGGTGAAGGTTGACCGCGAGGAACGCCCGGATGTCGATGCGGTCTACATGAACGCGACGCAGCTGATGACCGGGCACGGCGGCTGGCCGATGACGGTGTTCATCACGCCGCAGGGCGATCCCTTCTTCGCCGGCACGTACTATCCCCCCGATGACCGCCACGGCATGCCGAGCTTCCGTCGCGTGCTGCTCGGCGTCGCGGACGCGTGGAAGAGCCGGCAGGACAGCGTCGTGCGCACGGCGGCGCAGATGCGCGAGCTCTATGCGTCCAGCGCCGAGCGGACGCGCGCGACCGGAACGCTGAGTGAAGAGCTGCTCAGCCGCGCCGCGGCGTCGCTGAAGCAGCGCTACGAGCCACGGTTCGGCGGCTTCGACGGCGCGCCAAAGTTTCCGCCGACGATGACGCTCGACTTCGCGCTGCGGCAGTGGGCCCGCACCGGCGATGCGGACATGCTGACGATGGTGTCGCACACGTTCCAGCGCATGGCGCGCGGCGGCATCTACGATCAGGTCGGCGGCGGCTTTTCGCGTTACAGCGTGGACGCGCAGTGGCTCGTGCCGCACTTCGAGAAGATGCTCTACGACAACGCGCTGCTCGTGCGACTCGGCGCCAACCTCTGGCAGGCCACCGGCGATGCCGAAGTTCGTCGCGTCACCGAGGAGACGCTCGGCTGGCTCGCGCGGGAGATGACGTCGCCGGACGGCGGCTTCTACTCCTCACTCGACGCGGACAGCGAAGGACACGAAGGCCGCTACTACGTCTGGGATTCCGGTGAGCTCGACACGCTGCTCGGTGAGGACGCCTCGCTGTTGAAGGCCTACTGGGGCGTGACGATGCGCGGCAATTTCGAGGGGCGGAACATTCTCTTCGTACCGAACGATCCGCGCTCCGTTGCCGACGCGCAGGGCGTGACCGAGCACGAGTTGCGCACGGCGATCGAACGCGCGAACCGCATCCTCTACGATGCGCGCGAACGACGCATTCGTCCCGCGCGCGACGAGAAGGTGCTCGCCGGCTGGAATGGGTTGATGCTGCGCGGGCTCGCCGAGGCCGCACGAGTGTTCGGTGACGTCGAGCTGCGCGCGCTGGCGCTCGAGAGCGGTGAGTTTCTCTTTCGCGAGATGGTCCGCGACGGCCGAGTGCTGCGCTCGTGGAAGGATGGCGTCGCGAAGATCGGTGGGTTCCTCGAGGATCATGCCGCGCTCGCCCTCGGCGCGATCGCGCTGTATCAGCTCACCTTCGACCGCACGTGGCTCGATCGAGCGCGCGTGCTCGGCGACGAGATCATCGCGCGCTTCTGGGACGAGGATGCCCAGGCGTTCTTCGACACGGCGGCGGATGGTGAGCCGCTCGTCACGCGTCCGCGCGAGCCGACCGACAACGCGATCCCGAGCGGGGCCTCTCTCGCCGTCGAGTTGTTGCTCATCCTCGGCGATATCTTCGGTGACGTGGAGCTGACGTCGCGCGCGGCGCGCATGTTGGAGACGGTCGCGGAGCCGATGGCGCGATATCCAACGGCGTTCGGGCATTCGCTCGGTGCGCTCGACATGGCAGTGCGCGGCGCGATCGAGGTGGCCGTCGTGGGGGAGCCGGGTGATGGACGGTTCAGCGCACTGACCACTGCCGTGGCAGCGCGGTATGTGCCGTCGCTGGTGATGGCCGGTGGACCGTCCGCCAGCAGCGAGGGCATCGCGGTGCTGGCGGGACGGGAGAGCGAGTCGCCGCTCGCGTATCTCTGCCGGAACCATGCGTGTGAAGCGCCGACAGCGTCGCCCGAAGCGTTACGCAGTCAGCTCGATGCGATGCGAACAACCTGACGCTACTCGCAGGGTTGAACAGGGCTCCTGATCGCGACCTCCTTCAACCTCATGCCCATGGTGGCCGGCAAGGGGCCGTCAGGTCAGCCCTGGATCACCGCATCGCCGTCGTCTTGCCGGGGACCTGGTTCTTGTACACGACGCCGCCCTTCATCACGAAGGATGGCTTCTCCATCGCCGTGATGTCATTCGTCGGATCGCCCGGCACGGCGACGATGTCGGCCCACTTGCCGGGCGCCAGCGTGCCGATGTTCTTCTCCCAGCCGAGCAGCTTCGCGGCGTTGAGCGTGCCGGCGGTGATGGACTGCATGGGCGTGAGGCCACCCCACGTCACCATGAGTGTGAACTCGTGACCGTTGGTGCCATGTTCGCCGACGCCGGCGTCGGTGCCGAGCGCGATGGGAACGTTGTTGTGCAGCGCGAGCCGCACGGAGTTGCGCATGCCGGCTGCCGCGGCGAGGGCCTTCTCGGCCTTCAGTCCCTTGAGACGTCCGCTCTTGGCTGCCATCTCGACCACTTCGCCGGCGCTGATCGTCGGCACGAGGTAGGTGCCGTGTTGCGCCATCATCTTCGCGCCTTCGTCGTCGAGGAAGGAGCCGTGCTCGATGCTTGCGACGCCCGCCTGCGTGGCGAGCTTGATGCCCTCGGTACCATGCGCATGCGCGGCGACCTTGCGATCGAGCTTCTTTGCTTCTTCGACGATGGCCTTCATCTCGTCGAGCGTGTATTGCGTGGTGCCAACGGCGTCGCCGTCGGAGAGGACGCCGCCGGTCGCGCAGATCTTGATGACGTCGGCGCCGTACTTCACCTGGTACCGGACGGCCTTTCGTCCCTCGTCCGCGCCATCCGCGGCGCCGGTGCGATAGTCCTTGTCGGAGAGACCGGGCCGGTAGCCGTTCTCGTCGCAGTGGCCGCCGGTGATGCCGAAGGAATGTCCGGCGTTCTGCATGCGCGGGCCGATCGCGACGCCGGTGGTGATCGCCTGCCGCAGCGCCATGTCGTCGAAGTTCGGCGAGCCGAGCACGCGAACGCTCGTGAAGCCGGCCATCAGCGTCTTGCGTGCGTTGTCCACGCCGACGATGGCGCCGTACGACGCATAGTCGCGGACCGCCGCGTCATCGGAGCGTGGGTCGGAGAGGGGGCGCCCGGTGATGTGGACGTGCGCGTCGATGAAGCCGGGGAGAAGCGTGGCGTCGCCGAGGTCGACGACGCGGGCGTTGGCCGGTATCGCAACGCTGCCCTGTGCGCCGGCGGCAACGATGCGGTCGCCGCTGACCACGACGACGCCGTTCTGCACTACCGCCCCCCCGTTGCCGTCGATGAGGCGCGCGGCGCGCAGCACGGTGGTGGCGGGCTGCGCGTGGAGTGAGGCTCCGGCGAGGAGAAGGGCGGCGGCGAGGAGGGGGCGACGATGCATGCTGGGCTCGGTGGAGGGGTGGTCAGCCCCAATGTCGCGCAATGCTCGCAAAGGGCAACGACAAAGGGCTAGGGCAACGGCAGTCCTCAGTCGGGAGTCGGCAGTTCGCAGTCGATCAGTCCAGCGGACTTGTCAACTGACGACTGCCGACTCAGGACTGAAGACTGCCGTTGTGCCGTCTCTCACTCCATCCAGTGCTTCGCCGTGCGCCACTTCGCCGGCTCGAACAGGGCGTCATCGAGCGGCGGGTCGATCGTGATGTCCGTGTACTCCTCGAGGAAGACCAGCTTGCCGTCGCTGTGAATCTCCACGCGGGGGGAGATCCAGGCGTCGCCGCGGCGCTCGTAATTGACGAAGCGGATGTCCTGCAC
>JBDSML010000289.1:0-42868 GCA_039915865.1 Gemmatimonadaceae bacterium
CCGAAAAGGGCGCAGGTTTCGTCGGCATCGGCTGCGTGGGTGATGTCCGTTCACCCGGGACATCGCTCTGCGGAACAGGGCGCTCGACGATTGGCCACACCGGCTTGCCGGTGACGCGATCGAAGACAAAGAGAAAGCCCATCTTCGTGGGGACGAACACGGCGTCGATGGACCGTCGGCTCACGCGAATGCTGCCGAGCACCGGGGCCGCGGGGGGATCGTAATCCCACAGCCCGTGATGAACGAGCTGGAAGTGCCATTTGCGTTTGCCCGTTCTCGCATCGAGGCACACGATGGACTCGGCGAAGAGGTTATCGCCCTTTCGCGCACCACCGTACCAGTCGTTCGTCGGCGTGCTCACTGGGAGATAGACCAGTCCGCGCGCGGCGTCCACCGAGAATGGCGCCCAGACATTGGTGTGACCGGTAGAGCGCCACGAACCGTCTTTCCATGTGTCGACGCCGAACTCGGTGGAGTCCGGAATCGTGTGAAAGCTCCAGATGCGCTTGCCGGTCCTCACGTCGAACGCCTGCACGTCGCCGGGCGGGTCGTTCGGGTATCGCAGGCGATCGCCGACGCCGTTGCCGACGATGACCAGATTGCCGTAGACGACCGGTGGCGACGTGTTCGTGTAGTGGCGCTTCACCACGGGCCGCCGGAGCTGCGCGGTGAGGTCCACGACGCCGGTGTCGCCGAACGTGCGAATCAGCGTTCCGCTCGACGCGTCGATGGCGATGAGATTCCATCGGCTGTTCATGAAGATCACGCGACGCTTTCCGTCGCTCCACGTCGCAACCCCTCGGTGCACGAAGCCGGTTCCGTTCGACGGCTGGCCCGCACGGTATGCCTTCGGGTCGTATATCCAGAATGGAGTACCGGTCGTCGCGTCCATGGCGACCACACGATTGAACGGCGTGCTGAAGAAGAGCGTGTCGCCGATCATGAGCGGCGTCGCCTGGAAGTTTCCGGGACGCGCCGCGAGTGTGCTGTCACTTGCCGCGATCGCCGACTCTCCCACTTTCCATCGCCACGCTTCCTTCAACTGCGCGACGTTCGCGCGATTGACGTCCGTGAGCGACGAGTACTTCGATGCGCCCGCGTCACCTCCAGACACCGGCCATTCTCCCCGTGCCACCTGTGCTGGAAGGCGTGAGGCAAGGCACAGCATGCCGATGATTGCAGCCCGGTGCAGCATGGTTATCGCACTAGTGGAGGGTAGCTCGTGGACGATCGGTAGATGGTGGCGGCTCTCGCGTCGCACGGTCGATGACCTCCCGCAACTACGCCTCGCTCAAATCACCGCAGCGGACACGGGCGAGCTGACGCTTCAGCATTGCCCAGCATGGTCGCGAGGCTTCCCGGTGGCGTCAAGTCCCTGAACGCCAGCCGCGCAGCCTCATCTCTCCGCTGGGCGCTTGTGCGAGCTGAAGGGAAGCCATTACTGTATTACGCATTACATGTGATGCGGAGGAGTTCATGAGTGTGTCCACCCTGACGTCCAAGTATCAGGCGACGGTGCCCAAGGTCGTGCGCGAAACGCTCCAGCTTGGGGCGGGCGACCGCATCCAGTTCATCATCGATCCGAGCGGGGACGTGCGCGTCCGGAAGGCGCCCGAACCGGAAAATGAGCTGCACGCACTCGAGGCCACCTTGGCGCCCGAGTGGGATTCGCCGGACGACGACCGTGCCTATGCGCACCTGTAGGGTAGGCGAGGTGGTCATCGTCCCGTTTCCGTTCACCGACCGCGACTCCTCGAAGCGTCGGCCGGCCCTCGTATGCTCTTCCGACGCTTTCAACCGCCAGACGCGTCACGTGGTGCTGGCGATGATCACCACGGCCACGCACAGCGCGTGGTCCGGCGACGTGCCCATCAAGGATCTCGACGCCGCGGGGCTTCCTGCGGCGTCGGTGGTCCGGTGGAAGCTCTTCACGCTCGACGCATCGCTGGTGATCCGTCGCGCCGGTGCGTTGTCGTCAAAGGATCGGAAAGCGTGCCGGGTACGCCAGCCCGTCGCGATCTGATCCCTCTGCCGCGGTCCTGTAGGATCAGCCAACGTTCGACAGCTTCCTGACCACAGCGTCACCGAAGCTCGTACACTGCGCCCGCTACCACATCGAAGGCAACCGTGTCCGGAGTGCGGCGCTCCACTCTCACGGCACGACCATCCTTCGTCACGGTCGTGATACCCCGCGCCCGAACCACGCATCGGGTCGCACGGCTCGCGTGAACCACTGCGCGGCTGAGCGCACCGCCCGACCAGTCGAGGTCGACCACATAGCCTCCTCTCGCTCGCAACCCATGCACCGATCCACTCGACCACTCGACCGGCAATGCCGGCAGTAGATGCATGGCCTCCTGATGCGACTGCACGAGCATCTCCGCAATTGACGCCGCCGCGCCGAGGTTCGCATCGATCTGCAGCGCCTTGCCGCACAGCGAAAAGAGATTCGGCAATGACGACCGCGTGAGCAGCGCGCGGAACTGGTCGAGCGACTTCTGTCCGTCGTACAGCCTCGCCTGGAGTCCCATCTTCCAACCGTACGACCAGCCGCACCCGCCCGTGCCCCGGCGTGCGAGCGTCACTGCCGCCGCGGCGGCGAGCGCCGGCGTTTCCTCGGGCGAGATCTCGCGTCCCGGATAGAGACCCCACAATGGCGATAGGTGCCGGTGTTCGGGCTCGATGTCGTCCCAGTCGTCCAGCCATTCCTGTAGCTGTCCGTGCTTGCCAACCTGCTCGGGCGCAAGACGCAGCCGCGCGCGCCGGGTCTCGTCGCGCATAGCGCCGTCGGCGCCAACTCGCGTCGACGCCTCCTCAAACTCGCGGAAGAC
Source organism: Gemmatimonadaceae bacterium (assembly GCA_039915865.1). Lineage (GTDB taxonomy): Bacteria > Gemmatimonadota > Gemmatimonadetes > Gemmatimonadales > Gemmatimonadaceae > AG11. The sequence goes on from JBDSML010000289.1 coordinate 2,832, forward strand.
CTCGCGAATGATCTGCGTGTCCATCGTGGGACCCGCGGTCATGGTGCGCGCGGTGAGCTCGATGCCACTCACCTCGTCGAAGAACGATCCATTGCCCGGCCACCCCGGATAGTTCTCCGGTGAGTTGGACGGCGCGGTCACGAGCCACCCCTTCGTGGGATGCGGCACCAGAATGTCGAGGAGAAAGCGGGTCTGGTCGCGCAACAGCGGATAGGTGGCGCGAAGGTCGGCGTCGTCGCCGGAGAAGCGGTAGTGCTCCCACAGCGCCGTCATCAACCACGCCCCGCCGACGGGCCATGCACCCCACGATGGGCCATCCATTGGTGCGGTGGCACGCCAGAGGTCCGTGTTCTGGTGCACCACCCAGCCTCCCGCGCCCCAATGTTCGCGCGCTGTCTCGCGACCGACGTCAGCTACCTCTCGCACCAACTTGTCCAGCGGACCCACCATCTCACCAAGATTCCCACTCTCGGCGGGCCAGTAGTTCATGGGCAGGTTGATGTTGATGGTGTACTTCGCGTCCCACCACGGATTGGGGTTGTCGTTCCAGAGGCCCTGGAGGTTGGCGGCTTCGGTGCCGGGCCGAGAGCTGGCGATGAGCAGGTAGCGTCCGAACTGATAGTAGAGGGCCGCGAGGTCGGGATCTGCGGCGTTGGCGAACCGCTTGATGCGTTCGTCGGTCGGCAGTGCGAGTACCTCGGCCGGCGTGCCGCCCAGCGAAAGTTGCACGCGTCGGAACCACGCGCGATGCTCGGCCACGTGAGCGGCACGGAGCGCGGCGAAGTCGCGTGCCAGTGCGCGCGCCATGGTTGCCTGCACGCGTTCGGCGGGATGGCCGCTGACGTCGTGATAGTTCACGAAGCTGGTGTTGGCCGCGAGCACGAGCGTCACGGCATTGGCGCCAGTGACGCGCAGCGTGCGGTAGTCCACGGACACCGCACCGCCCTCAGCGCGCGCCACCACACGCGCCTCGTATGTGAGCCGGCCGGCGATACCGAGGTAATCGGTGTTCTTCCCGGTGAGACGGAGGCCATCCGACGCCACGCCGTCCATCTGGAAGTAGTCCGTGCCGTAGTTGGAGTGCGCCGGGTTGCGGACGCCGTGCAAGTTGGCGGTAAACGAAACGGCACCGGGCCGGTTGGCACTGACACGCAGCACGAGCACCTGGTCCACGGCGCTGGAGAAGACCTCGCGGGTGAACGTGACGCCATCCACCATGTAGCTCACGCGCGCGATGGCCTGGTCGAGATCGAGTTCCCGGCGATAATTGCTGACGCGTTCGTGTCCCGGAAAGTGCAGCAGCAGATCGCCGAGCGGCTGGTACTTCATCTGCTCGTAGGGGATGCCCATCATCGTGCGGCCGAACAGGTCGTGCGCGCGGGAGACGTCGCCGGAAAACAGCAGGCGGCGAATTTCGGGAAGCGCCTTGAACGCGCCCTTCACGACGGGATCATACGGGCCGCCGGACCAGAGTGTCTCCTCGTTCAGCTGAAGATGCTCGTCAGCCGCTCCGCCAAAGACCATGGCGCCGAGCCGACCGTTGCCGACGGGGAGGGCGTCATTCCAGACGCGCGCCGGCTGTCGGTACCAGAGCAGCGGTGTTGCACTGGACGTCTGTGCGGAGACAAGGCACGGGGCCAGCGCGAGGCCGAGGAGGACGGCACGCCGCCAGCATCCCTGCAGGATCCGCAATGCGATTTCGGTGGCACGACTGCGAGCGAGTTTCGGCGTCGGCTGTAACGCGGCTATCGGCATGAACACCACTGGCAAGGGGAATCGTCGCGTGGTCGACGAGTACCGAATCGTTGGCTATCCGCTCGTGCTGGGCTCCGGCGAGAAGCTGTTCTCCAACGGGGTTGCGGTCGCGAGACTCTCTATCTGTCGCGACCGGGCCTGAAGCGGCATGACGAAGCGCGCTCAGGCCCAGTCCACTACACGAGGCGCTGATTCGGAATCTTACAGCGCTGATGGAGGAAAACAGAACGCCCGCAACGATTGTGCGGGAGTCCGCGGTCGACGTGGGCACGCGGCCAAGGTGCTCCTCGAGCTCGAGCACGAGCTGGAAGGTGAGCCATCAGCGGGAGCGCGAGCGTGAGAATGAGCTTCCAGCCATCAGCAAGTCAGAGCCGGAGCTCGAGCTCGAGCTCGAGCTAGAGCTCTCTACTGCTCAATGCTGGAAGCCTCACGCTCACGCTCAGAGTTATGATGTTTCGCCGTGCAGTGGAATGACGACGGACTTGCCGCCTACTGCCGACAGATTACCGCCATGTCTGATTTCCGGAAACTTCAGGTCTGGCAGAAAGCCCACGTGCTTTCCCTCGAGTCCGCCTCGTTCGCTCGGCGCTTCTCCCGAAAGCGGCGCGGGCTCGCGGATCAGGTCACTCGCGCGGCGGATGCGATACCGTCGCACATCGCAGAAGGACGCGGGAGTTCGACCGACGTGGATTTCGCGCGTTACGTGACGATGGCGATCAAGGAATCGAATGAGCTCGAGTCGCACCTCCAGCGGGCGGTTGACAGTGGGTTGTGCGCGCAGAGCGAGCATGCTGCGCTCACGGCCGCTACGGTCGAAGTTCGCAAGATGCTGATCGGGCTCCGGAAGCGACTCCTGTAAACTGAGCCAGGAGCTCGAGCTCGAGCACGAGCCTTCAGCCGGAGCAATGAGCCTGAGCCTGAGCCTCCAGCAATGAGCAGTCTGGGCTCGAGCTCGAGCTCGAGCTGAAGCTCGAGCTCTGATGGGCTCAAAGCTGGAGGCTTCACGCTCACGCTCATGGCTCGTAGGTAGCGCCTCAGGGAACGTGTAGCTTTGCGGCATGACCATCGCCATCCGCTGCCCGTGCGGCAAAGCCATCGACGTGCCCGAGAAGCACGCCGGCATGAAGATCAAGTGCCGCACGTGCGGTCTCATCATGATCGTGCCGACGCCAGCGACGCCCATGTCGCGTCGCATCGCGCGATGGATCCGCCTGCGGCGCGAGGCGACGCGCCTCAGCGTGAAGCCGCGCAGCATCTTCGCACCGGGCCGGCGGGAGGTCATGCTTGGCTACCTCGCATGGGCGACGTTTGTGGTGACGTGTATCCTGGCAGTGCTCATGTGGCAGTACGGCGACATCTGGTGGACCATGACCCTGCTGCTCTTCATGGGCCGCTGGATACTCCTGCTCCCGCTCGCGGCGCTGGCCCTCGCGGCGGTGATGCTTCGTCGCCGAGCCCTCGTGCCGATCGCGTTGTCGGCCATTGTGGTCGCAGGTCCGATCATGGGCTTCCGCGTCGGATGGCAGCGCTTCGCAACGCACGCTACAGGCGTGCATCTCCGGGTCGTCACCGTCAACACGGACGCGCACGAGCTCGGGCCAGGGGGGCTGTCTGACTTGGTCGAGCGCGTGCGGCCCGACATGCTCGCCCTTCAGGAGTGTGGCGAGGCACTCAAGACCGAGCTCGATGGCGCAGGTACCTGGTATCGACAGCACACCGGCAACCTTTGCTTCCTCAGCCGCTATCCCATCACGGACTCCACCGTCATGGACCGCAGTGTGCTCGCGCGAATTCACGGTGAGTACGACGCGGGCATCGGCGGCGCGGGATATGTCGTCCGCTACACCGTGCAGACGCCGCGCGGCGCAGTGAATGTCACCAACCTGCACCTCGAGACACCACGCAAGGGACTCGAGGACCTGTTGACGGGCAACTTCGACCTGCGCAAGCTGCGTGAGAACACCAGGCTACGTGCCATCGAGGCTGACCTCGCGAGACAGTTCGTGAACCAGGGGACCCTGCCAACGATCGTGCTCGGCGACTTCAACACACCGGTGGAGAGCCAGATCTTCCAGCGCAGCTGGGGTGATCTCACGGATGCGTTCTCGCACGCCGGCTTCGGATTGGGCATGACGAAGTTCAACGGATGGATACGTGCTCGCATCGACCATGTGCTGGCCGGTCCCGGTGTGTACGTCGACCACGTTCACGTCGGTGGCGACGTCGACTCCGATCATCGCCCGCTCATCGTGGACCTCACCGTCGTGCCGTAGCGCGTGGTGAACTCGTGCGCATCATGGAAAAACGGAACGCCCGCACGATTGTGCGGGCGTTCCGTCTTCACGAACCCAACGTTCGACTACTTGAAATTCGGATTGTTGCGCGTCTCGACGTCCGGCAATGGGACGCACGTCAGGTCGCTGTAGGTGTTCCCTCTCAGAGTCGTGCCCTTCACGAACGGCAGGTTGTACCGCAGCATGTCCGAATACCGCTGCCCTTCGCTGAACAGCTGACGACGGCGCTCCTCGAGCACCAGGTCGATGAACGCCTGCCCGGTCGGCGCCGGATCGGTGATCACCGGGACCGCGTTGGCCGTGCGCACCCGGTTGATCGCGTCGAGTCCCAACTGCCCACCGACCGCCTCGGCGTAGATCAGCTGTGCCTCGGCCCACGACGCGATTGGAATCGGTGTCGCGCCCGTCTGGGCAATGAACTTCTGCTGCTGCCACAACGGTGTGACGCCGTCGTTGGCCTTCTTGCCCGCATCCTTCACCTTGACGCGCGGGTCGGGGACGTTGCCGGGCACACCGTTCACGGTGAGGTTGCGATACGGCACCGACACCGAGAGATAGTCGTTGCGGATCGTCAGGTTGTAGATGCGATTCTCGCGCTGCGCGGCACCACCCTCGGTGAATTCGGCATTCCGTACGAAGCCGGCCGGAACGAGGATCGCATCGGCGGCCGCGCCGGCAGGGTTCTTGAGGTCGAGACGCGCGCGCGCTCGACCGACCCGGGCCATGTTGAGCACACTCTGATCACCGACCGCCGTCGCCCGGGTGATGGCGTCGGTGAAGCGCGCCTCGGCGAGCGCAAACACCTCTGCGCGAGTCAGCTTCGGACCGTTGTCGATGGCCATCTCGCACATCCCTTCACCAAGCAGCAGTAACGCATAGCCGCCGTAGGCGCGCATCTGGGCCATCAATAGCGCGCGGCTCGGCACCTGGGCATCGGTGAACGCCTCGAGACGGGTGAATGAGTCGTCGAGCTGGAAGCGCGCCTGCTGAAGCGGCGTGTAGAAGCCCATCGAGGTAGTTCCGCGGCCGTAGGTGCAGCTGCCCGGTTCACCCTTGATTTCGACGACGCCGCGCCATTCCCACGGGTGATTGTTGACGAAGCCGTTGGCCGACAGATATTCGCCGCTCAGCATGCCGGCAGTGGCCGCGTATTGCATGACGCCGCACTGGAGTGTCTGTATCGCGGCAGCAGCGAGTGCCGGCGCGAGCGCCGGATCCGACAGGGCTTCGGCGGGTACGCTGCCGGGATTCTCGACGTCGAGAATCTTGTTGCACGCGGTGCTGCCAATGAGCGTGAACGCCAATGCCATGCGCCACGCCGAGTGAACGGCCGACCGTGCTGGAGTCACCAGCGTCGACCGATGAGCAAGCTTGAATGACATGAGTCTATGTCCTCGGTCGGGGATCAGTAGGTGAGTCGGAACGTGGCGACGAAGCTTGCGGTCGGCGGCATGATCGTCTGAAAGCCGTTCGACAGCGATCCCACGGCGCGCGTTTCTGGATCCCACACGTGCCCGTTGGCGACGTCGACGTAGATCTCGCCGTCGCGCGACGTATTCCAGCCCTGTTCCGCTGTCCACAACATCGAAAGGTTGCGACCCGCGATCGTCACCCCACCGCCCGACGCACCAAGCCTCTGCACGAGCGACGGCTTGAGCGTATACGACGCCGAGAGCTCGCGCAGCCTCAGGAAGCCCGCCTGGTACGTGCTCGGCGCATCGGCCTCGATGGCTCGATACGTCTGGAGGAATTGATCGTTCTGTTCGATCACGGCCTTCGTCGAGCCCTGATTGTGCAGCGCGCGAATCTCGGTGTCCGACTGGTAGTGGCCACCGTTCCCGTCGACGCGTGCGTAGAGACGCAGGTTGTCCCAGAGGGTGACCTGCGTGTTGAAGCCCTGCTGCCAGGTCGGCTGCGTGTGGCCCCAGTACACGCGCGGCGCCGCCGTGCCGGTATAGGTGCCGATGGGGCAGGGCATATCCGGTCCGCCCTGCTCGAGTCCCGCCTTCCCCGTTCCGCCGTCGCAGATCGCGGACAGCACCGCGCCGGTGGGACTGAGTGTCGCCGAACGAACCTTGTACATGAAGAAGTCAGCGATGCCGAAGCCGACTCGGGCCTGTGCCTGCCCACCCCCGCCGACGGTCAGGAAACTCTGGCCGCCGAGGTCGTCGACGCGGTTGCCGTTGTTGGCGAGCTGCGTTCCGACTTCCCAGGCAACGCGACGGCCCTGGAGGATGCGGAAGGTGGCGGCGAGCTCATTCCCCCATGTCGAGAGGCGGCCGATGTTGACCACCTGATTCCCTGGGAAGCCGACGGACGGCGGCACAGGCACGTTCACGATGGCGTCGTTCACGCTGCGGGCGAAGTGCGTGTAGCTCACGTCGATGCGCCGATCCAGGAGCGCCGTCTCGAAGCCGAGCTCCAACTCCGTGCTGCGCTCCGGCTTGAGCTGCGGGTTTCCAAATGACGACGGCACGAGTCCGCCGACGTTTTGATATCCGACGCTCGATGTGTACAGACGCGCGGCGTCGAACGTGCCGGGCTGCGCACCGGCTGCGCCGTATGCGCCGCGCAACCGCAGGTCACCGAGTGCGCGTGCGACGAAGCCAGCCTTCTCCTTCCAGAGCGGCTCTTCGCTCAGGACCCACGATGCGCTGACTTTGGGATAGTATGCGGCAGAGTAGTCCTTGCCGAATGCGCTGTTGTCATCGGCGCGAAGGGCGGCCGTGAGGAAGAGACGGTTCTGCAAGGCCAGCGCTTGCTGCACGAACAGGCCGACGGTCGCATTGGCGACGTAGCCTTCCGTCGCGTTGCGCGTCGTCGTGCCGGACACCGTCGTGATCGGCGATGCCGGGAAGGTCGTTCCGCTCGCCGTGATGTTGCTGAGCTCCGACCGATAGGCCTGGAAACCGCCCGTGGTCGTGAAGTCGAGCGAGCGGACGGTGTACTTGAGATTTCCTGAATAGTCGAGCGTGAGAAAATTTCGCGCCGCCCGCTCGACGCTCTTGAATCCCAGCCCGTTGGACCCGTAGAAGCCGGCGTTCTCCGCCGTTTCCCTGGGGTACAGCGTCGAATTGTTCTCCGCGTTCACGTCGAGGCCCAACGCCAGACGATTCGTGAAGCGCGCGGACGGTGCGTAGCGCGCCGTCACGCTCGTCGTCATACGGTCGACGTCCGCGTGATCCTCGACGTCATCCCACAGGTTCGCCGGCGCGAAACCGAATCCGCCCGTCGTCGGGATCAGGCTCCGTCGGCCCCAGACGAGGTTACTGAATGGATCCGGACTGATCGAGCCGTTCTGGGCGAGCCGGATGCGGTCGCGAATGTAGCCGAGGCTTCCCTCGATACGAAGCTTCTTGTTGGCTTCGATGTCGATGTTGGCGCGTCCGGCGAACTTCTTGTCGTAGTTCCATGCCACGACACCCACGTCGTCGTCGTACGACGAGGAGAGATAGTAGCGCGTGATGTCGTTGCCGCCGTGCAGATTGGCCGTGTAGCCGCGGTTTCTGCCGTTCTGGAAGATGGGTCCCTGACCGCTGTCGATCGCGTAGCGATAGAGGTTGAGCGTTTCGAGCTGCCCAGTCGCGGCGTTCTTTGACCAGAGCGTGCCCGCGCGGCCCTCGGGATTCGCCAGCCAGTTCGTGCCCTGGCGAGTGGTGAAGTCCCACCGCGGCGCGCTGTTCGATCCGCGCTTGGTGATGATCTGGACCACGCCGTTGGAGGCCTCCGTTCCATAGAGCGTCGCCGCCGCGGGGCCCTTGATGATCTCGATGGACTCGATGTCCTCGGGATTGATGTCGTTGAGACGGCTCGCGCCGGCGCCGCCGCGCTGCCCGGGCCCTCGCGCGGCACTCGCATCCATGCGCACACCGTCGATGTACACGATCGGATCAGTGCTGAGCGACAGGCTTCCGACGGAGCGCACGCGGATCTGCGCACCGGTGCCGACCTGCCCCGTCGCCGGCAGTACCACGACGCCAGGCGTGCGCGCACCGATCAGCTGCTCGACGCTGCGCGGTGCGGAGGTCTTGAGGACGTCGCTCGCATTGATCGTCTCGATGACGTTGCCGACCGATCGCCGCTCGACCGCGCCGCCGGTACCCGTGACGACGATTTGATCGAGTTGCACGGAGCGCTGCGACAGTGTGAAGTCGGCGGTGATCGCCTGCCCCGCCGTCAGGGTGACGCTGCGATCCTTCGGCCCGAAGCCGAACATGCGAACACGCACCTGCACGGTGCCGGGGGCGACGGCGCCGAGCGTGTACCTGCCCGAGGCGTCGGTTCGCACGGCGCCAAGAGTGCGCTCGCCGTCACCGACGACGGTGATCGCGGCTCCGGCCAGTGGGCGTCCTCCCACAGTGTCAGTGACCTGTCCAGTGATTCTGCCCGTCTGCGCGTGCGCTGCGCGACCGACAAGGAATGCCGCGATCACCAGCGGCATCCATCGAGCTACCGTGCGATACAACATCGAATCCCCCGTGTGGAGCGAGACGTGGTGGCGCAGCGTCGCGCGTTTCAAGCTTGCTGAAAGCGCGAAGATGCGGGTGGGGTCATACTGCGACAATGTGTCGACGGAGGCGCGGACCTCGCGACCCTGCGGTCTCGTGACAGTCGCACATGTGGTGTACGTGAACTCTGCACTCCGTGTTGTGACCCGGCGTGTCCATGGGATCGTCACGACGCAACATCGCGCGACGCTGCGCGTTGCGGCAGAATGCACTTGCGCTTCCCTGCGCACCGGAGCAGCAACTACACTCGGATCGTGGGAGAATCCAGCAGCTTCACCGCAAACGGTGGGCAGGCGTCCATGACGCTCGCCGGAATCAGTTTACGAAAGCAATACATCCGCGCCTGCCTACTTGCGCTCAGCGGGCTCGCACCTGGCGCTCGCCCCGTTGCCGCTCAAGCCGCGCCGCTGCGCGGAATAGTCTTCACCGTCGATACCGCAACCGACGGTGAAATCGTCAACGGGATTCTGGGCGCACTCCGGCTCGAGGTCGCTTTCGCCGATGGCCGGGGGAGGATCGACGTCCTCGCACGTGCGACGCGGCCCGCGGTGCAGTTCAAGTGGGTGACGTTCGCGACGCGCCCGCCGACGAGCTCGGGATCGCGCGGTGGTTCGGCCCGACGCGGGCGCTCGCGCGGATCGCGGGACTCGATAGCCTCCTCGGCGCACCGATTCGAGTGACAGCAATCGGATACTGGAAGGAGAGTGACGTGAGTGTGCTGCACGTGCCGACCATCAAATTCCTGTTGGGGCTCGAGAAGGTGACGATCGACCCCGATCGGCTGACGCTCCCGCGCGGGTACAAGGAGACTCAGCGCCGGTAGTTCAAACCATCGCGCGTTGGCGGCGGTCAAAGGTAGGAGTCTCCAGCTTGCCACCCTACCCACCGCATCATGTCGTTCATCGTGCCGAGGCGGGTCATTCGTCTCGCGTTCGCCGCTCTCGTCGTCGCGGTGCCGCTGACCGCGCAGACGCATGCTGCCGATGCCCCGGTACCCTCGGCGACCGGCGCGCGCCGCACCGCGCACATCTCGGTCGACGGCAAGCTCGACGAAGCCGCGTGGGCCGCTGCGACGCCAATCACGCAACTGCGGCAGTCGCGTCCCGACGAGGGCGCAGCGGCGACGCTCGCCACCGAAATCCGCATTCTGTACGACGACGACGCGCTCTACGTCGGCGCACGCATGAGCGAGCCGATGGGTCGTGCCGGCATCCGCGCGCCTCTCGCGCGACGCGATCAGCTGCTTGCCGCGAACGGCAACAACGGTTCGTTCAACTCGCTCACCACCGACAAGATCGCCGTCGTCCTCGATCCCTATCACAACCATCTCGACGAGGTGTGGTTCGAGATCAACCCGGCCGGTGTGCGCGGTGACCAGTTCAACGGCGATCCCTCGTGGGACCCGGTCTGGGAGGGCGCCACGCAGGTGACTGCCGATGGATGGACAGCGGAGATGCGCATTCCCTACTCACAGCTTCGCTTCTCGAGCCAGCCGGTGCAGACCTGGGGCTTGCAGCTCTGGCGGTTCGTCGATCGCCTGAACGAGCAGGACCAGTGGTCGTTCCGCCGGCGCAACGAGAGCGGAGGGCCTGCCTACTACGGGCACCTCGAGGGCCTGACGATCGCCAAGGCCCCGAAGCAGGCGGAGTTGCTTCCATATGTCGTGTCGCGCGGACAGTTCAAGTACGCCGATCCGCACGACCCATATCGCGGCAGCACCACGACCAACGTCAACGCCGGCGCCGACATCAAGTACAACCTGACGTCGAGCCTCACGCTCGATGCGACGATCAATCCCGACTTTGGCCAGGTGGAGGTCGATCCCGCGCTCCTCAACCTCTCCGCCTACGAGGTGTCGTTCGACGAGAAGCGCCCCTTCTTCATCGCGAACCGCAGCGCGTTCAGCTTCGGTGGCTTGAGCTGCATCAACTGCAACAACACGTCGAGCCTCAGCGCGTTCTACTCACGCCGCATCGGCCGTCCTCCGCAGCTCAATGGGCTCGTGAGCAACTCCGCCGCGTACTCCGACACACCGGACGACGCGACGATACTCGGCGCTGCCAAGATCACGGGTCGCACGAACAACGGTTACACGATCGGCATCATGGATGCCCTCACCAGCCGGGAGCAGGCGCGGTTCGTGACGACGCTTGGCGGCACCGAGCGCCGGCAGACGGTAGAGCCGCTGTCCAACTACTTCGTCGGGCGAGTGAAGAAGGAATTTCGCGCCGGCGCGACGACGGTGGGAGGCATCGTCACGTCCGCGGTGCGTGCGCTCGAAGGCGACACCGTACTGACCAACCGCTTGCGCAGCACGGCGACGGCGGCCGGTATGGACTGGAGTCACAGCTGGAGCAATCGCGTCTATCGCTGGCGCGGCACGCTCATGGCATCGGACGTTCGTGGCTCTCCAGCAGCCATCGCGCTCACGCAGCGATCGGCCACGCACTTCTACCAGCGTCCCGATCGCGAGGTGGCCTCGGACGGATTGTTCTCGACGCGCTACGACACCACGGCAACCTTGATGCGCGGCTATGGGCTGTACACGCGCCTCGCGAAGGAAAACGGCAACTGGATCTGGGAGCTGCAACAGAACTGGCGCAGTCCGGGCTTCGAGGTGAACGACCTCTCGATCATCAGCCGAGTGGATTACCGGTGGATGAATGGCAACCTCGCGCGGCAGTGGCTGACGCCCGGTCGCTTCTATCGCTCCGCCTTCCTCAGCTACGGCGGCCAGCAGCAGTACAATTATGACGGCCTGCGCACCGATCTCGAGCAGTATGCGTTCAACAGCATCGAGTTCAACAACTATTGGGTGATGCGCGCCTATTGGGGACATACCCATTCGGTGAACGACGATCGCCTGAGCCGCGGTGGTCCGGTGCTCGGGACCGTCGGCTCCAACTACTACCAGCTTGGCGTCTCGACCGACCCACGCAGCCGCGCCGTGTGGAACATCCAGAACGGCGTGGGCGTGGGCTTCGACGGCACGAAGAGCTGGAGCCTGAGGCCGGGTGTGGCAATCAAGCCGGCGGGCAATGTCTTCGTCCAGCTCTCACCGAGCTGGGAGTGGTCGCAGGATGCGGCGCAGTACGTGACGGCGGTAAAGGACCCGACGGCCACGGCGTTTGGTGGATCCCGGTATGTGTTCGGCTACATCACGACGCGCACGCTGTCGATCGAGACACGCGTGAACTGGACGATTCGTCCAGAGATCACGATGCAGCTCTACGTGCAGCCCTTTATCGCGAGCGGCGACTACGAGAGCTTCCGCGAGTTCGCGACGCCACGAACGGAGCGCAAGCTGGAGTACGGCCGCGACGTCGGCATCATCACGCGGAGCGCGACGGGGAATTACACGGTGGACCCGGATGGCGCTGGCCCCGCCACGACGTTCAGCTTCAACGATCCGAACTTCACGAGTCGCTCGCTCCGCGGCACCGCCGTTCTTCGCTGGGAGTATCGACCCGGCTCGACGATGTTCTTCGTGTGGACGCAGCAGCGGTCAGGGAACGACGTGTACGGCGACCTCGATTTCCGTCGCGATTCCGGCGCGCTCCTCGGTGACCGGCCGGACAATGTCTTCCTCGTGAAGGCGACATACTGGCTGGGGCGGTAAAGCCGAGCGTGAGCATGAGCGTGAGCGTGACGCTTCCAGCATTGAGCATATTAGAGCTCGAGCTTCAGCTCGAGCTCCAGCTCGAGCTCTGACATGCTCATTGCTGGAAGCTCAGGCTAGCGCTCGCGCTCCCGCTGACGGCTCACCTTCGAGCTCGAGCTCGAGCTGGGGTCCGGAGGTCGCCGGCGCCGCCGGCTGAATTGTGGTTCTTGCCGTCCGGCCGTAGAGTTGACACACCCTTCCGGACGAAAAGCGGTGACGCTGCGCCGTACCCTCGTTCTCGCTCTCGTGCTCGTCGTATCGGCCGCGGCCGACGCGCCGGCGCAGCGCGTGACGGGCATCGTGCGCGACAGTATCACGGATACCCCGGTCAGCGGAGCCGTCGTCTGGCTGAGTGATTCGACGGGAGCCTCGGTGGCGCGCAGCATTGCCGACGCCTCCGGCTCGTTCAGCGTCATCCACGCGCGCGGCGCCATGCGCATGCACGTCGTTCGCATCGGCTACCGCCCGCACGACGCACCGCTGCCTACTGTGGACGCCGGCGTCGTCATCCGGCTCGAAGCGATTCCCGCGTTCCTCACCGCGGTCGAAGCTTCAGATCGACGCATGTGTCCCGGCGACCGCGGCAGCGTAAAGGGATTCGAGCTCTGGGAGCAGGCGCGCGCCGCGCTACTCGCCAGCGTCGTCTCGCGCGAAGCGCATCCGCCACGCATTCGGCTCATCTCCTTCACGCGCACGCGCGATCCCGTCTTCAACAAGGTCAGGAAGGAAGAGACGAGCATGAAGGAACTGCTCGTCGAGCGCTCCTACGTCGCCGCTCGGCCCGCATGGGCCTTCGCGTATCAGGGCTACATGCGTGAGGAGGGCGCGGGCGACCGGGTGTATTACGCGCCCGACAACGAGACCCTCCTCGATCCGAGCTTCGCGGGCACACACTGCCTCCAGATGGCGCGAAACGACCGTCGTCATCCCGATCAGGTGGGTATCGCCTTCGAGCCGGTGGATGATTCAGGGCGCGACACCCTCGTCGACGTCAGCGGCGTGCTCTGGCTCGATCGGAAGACGCCTGCGCTGCGGTCGCTGGAATTTCGCTACACCAACCTCGAGCCCGAGGCGCGCGAGAGCGGGGGCGAGATCTTCTTCCGCGTCATGCCCAACGGCGCCTCGATGATCGAGCGCTGGCTGATTCGCACCACGCTCATCGCTGTCGACGTCGACTCCCGCGCCAACGGACCGAGTCGCCTGCCGCTCCCTCGGCCCCTGCGTCGCAATGTGCGGAAGATCGGCATGCACGAAGTGGGCGGTGAGGTGGCATCGGTGCAGTGGAAGGACGGCTCGCTGTGGCACGGCGCGCTGCCTCGCATCACCGGCATCCTCACCGACGGCGCCGGCACGCCGGTCGCCGGCGCGCGCGTCTGGATGATGAAGACCGCGGACACGGTGACGACCACCATCGACGGTCGCTTCGAACTGCCGTACGTGACACCGGGCGTGTACGCGGTGCTCGCGACGGACAGCACGTTCGCGTCGTCGGGGCTGAGTCGCACGTCGCATTACTGGGTGAATCTGGACCGCGAGCATGTCGAGGACATCAAGCTCGTCTTTCACGAGCGCGCGGAGATCCTGCAGCAGCTCTGCCTGGGCCAGTCGTATGCCCCGGGCACTGGCGTCGTCATCGGCCAAGTCGTCGGCACGGGAGGACTTCCGGCCGCGAACGCGAAGATCGATGTGTGGCGAAGTATCAAGTCGGGAAACGTCGAGCTGATCCGGCAGGAGGCTGGCGGTGCTGCGGGTGAGGACGGACGATTCGTCATCTGCGGCACGCCGCTGGACCAGCAGCTTCGCATCCGGGCCACCGACGCGCGCGAGAGTGGCGAGATCATCATCGACAAGTGGAAAGACGAAGTGTTCGTCGCCACTCTCCGGGTCCGCGGCAGCTAGTTGTTGGAGTGCGACGGAATGGGCCGGTCCACGTCGGACCGACCCACGCCGCCACGTTGTGTTACGGCGTCACCGTCACCCCAATCGACGATCCTGTCACGACGACCACTCCGCTGGCGGTGCCAGCCACCGTCGTATTTCCGGCGGCCAGCGGATCGAACGCCACTCCACCCGCCGCCACCGTCCCCGGCGAACGTGCGTTACCGGATGCGATCGACACCGTCCGCGACTGTGCCGACCCAGCGCTCGTCGTCAGTCGAGCCACTGCCGCATTGCTGTTGGTCAGCGTCACCACGACCGTCGTGCCACCAGGCCGGACTTCCTGCTCCTGGAACAGCGACGTCCCCGCCGCATCCACCACACCGATTCGTGCGATGAATTCATTGTCGGCCGCGCCCGCCGTCGTCGACGTCGGCACGCCGAACAGGTCGAGCGCTTTCGCCGCCACTGTCGCCGATGCCGTCGCGTCGGTGAAGCCAGGAGCTGACGCGGTCACCGTCACCGTCCCCGCCGCACCCTCGACGCCGTGCAGGTAGAAGAAGGCGACTGTCGAACCGGCAGAAACGTTCAATACGGCCGATCCCGTTCCCACGGTCGTTGCGCCGTCGTCCGAAACGAGCATCACCGACGCATTCGAGCTCGTGAGCGTCACGGCGAGTCCACCCGCCGGTGCCGGAGCGCCGAGGTAGATCGACCCCACCTGCGAGCGCAGGCCAGCACCCACCCGTGCTGCGCCGACATTGACGGTGAATGTGGGTGCGTCGATCGTCATGACCACCGTACCCTCGGCGGCCGTGACGAGATTTGGCGCAGCAGCAGTGATGGTCGTCGTACCCGCTGCGAGCGGATCGAACGCGATACCGCCTGCCGCGACGTCATTCGGGGAGCGTGACTGTCCCACGGGGATGCTTACCGTGCGCGACTGCCCGGACCCGCTACTGGTCGTGAGTCGTGCGACGGCCGAGTTGCTGTTCGTCATGGTGACGACGACAGCTGAACCGCCAGGACGAATTGTCTGCTCCTGGTACACCGACGTTCCTGCCGGATCGACGACACCGATACGGGCGACGAAGTCGTCGTCGGGTGACAGGGTCGTCGTTGGCGAGTACAGCCCGACGATCTCCACGGCCGCACTGGCCACGTCGATCGCCGCCGAGGTCGTGGTCGTATAACCGGTCGCGCTCGCGGTGACGGTCGCCGTTCCCGCAGCGCCGTTGTTGCCGTGCATGTAGAAACTGACGTATGTCGCGCCCGCGGGCACGCTCAGCGTCGCTGTTCCAGTGCCCACCGTCGTGGCGCCATCGTCGGACACGAGCAGCACGGACGCGCTCGAACTCGCGAGCGTCACGGTGAGTCCACCGGCCGGCGCCGGTGCGCCGAGGAAGATGCCGGAGGCATCCGAGCGCAGGCCCGCCCCGACTCGCGCGCCGCCGATCGAGAAGGTGAAGTTGGGCGCAGTGATCGTCACCACCTGTGACGCTGCCGTCGTCGCGACGACGTTCGGCGCAGCGACAGCCACCGTAGTCGTACCCGCATTGATCGGGTCGAACGCGATACCGCCCGCAGCCACTGTGGTCGCCGAGCGCGACTGGCCCACCCCGATCGGGACCGATCGAGATTGCGCCGAACCGGCCGTGGTCGTGAGCCGCGCGACGGCCGCGTTGCTGTTCGTCACCGTCAACCCGATGGCCGCAGTACCGGGCCGGACCTGCTGCTCCTGGTAGATCGACGTCCCCGCCGCATCGACCACGCCGATGCGCAGCTGGAACTCGTCGTCCAGCGAGAGCGTGGTCGTCGTCGTTGGAAGCGAGATGATGTCGACGGCCGCACTGGCCACGTCGATCGCCGTCGAGGTCGCGGTCGTGTACCCAGTCGCGCTCGCGGAGACTGTCGCGGATCCCGCAGCGCCGTTGTTGCCGTGCATGTAGAAACTGACGTATGTCGCGCCCGCGGGCACGCTCAGCGTCGCCGTTCCAGTGCCCACCGTCGTGGCGCCATCGTCGGACACGAGCAGTACGGACGCACTCGAACTCGCGAGCGTGATGGTCAGTCCACCGGCCGGCGCCGGTGCGCCGAGGAAGATGCTGGAGGCATCCGAGCGCAGGCCCGCGCCGACTCGCGCGCCGCCGATCGAGAAGGTGAAGTTCGGCGCCGTGATCGTCACCACCTGTGATGCTGCCGTCGTCGCGACGACGTTCGGGGCCGTCGCGGTCACAGTAGTCGTGCCCGCATTGATCGGGTCGAACGCGATACCGCCTGCAGCCACTGTGGTCGCCGAGCGCGACTGGCCCACCACGATCGAGACCGATCGCGACTGTGCCGAGCCTGCCGTCGTCGTGAGCTGCGCGGCGGACGCGTTGCTGTTCGTCACCGTGGCAACGATCGGCGTTCCGCCTGGCCGCACCTGCTGCTCCTGGTAGATCGACGGACCTGCCGCATCGACCACGCCGATGCGCAGCTGGAATTCATCGTCGGGCGTGAGCGTGGTCGTCGTCGTCGGAAGGGAGACGATGTCGATGGCGGTGCTGGCAACCGTGATCGGCGTCGAGGTCTCGGTTGCGTAACCTGGCGCAGTTGCCGAAAGCGTTGCGGTGCCCGCAGCGCCGTTGTTGCCATGCATGTAGAACGAAGCGCTGCTGGCGCCCGCCGCGATGCTCAACGTTGCCGAGCCGGTGCCCACTGTCGTCGGGCCGTCGTTGGACACCAGCAGTACGCCAGCGTTGGAGCTGGTCAGGGCGACGGTGACACCGCCCGCCGGTGCTGGCGCCGCGAGGAAGATCGTGGACAGGTTGCCGCGCAGCCCCGCACCAAGACGTGACTCGCCGAGGTTGAAGGTCATCGTCGGAGACGGACTGACGGTGACGCTCACCGCATCGCCCGTGATCGCCGGAATTGTCGCTACGCTGGCGGTCACCTGTGTCGTGCAGGGCGTCGCCGCCGTACCACCGTACGTGAAGTCGGCCACCACACTCACGAGACCTGCCGGAATCGTCACCGTCGATGGTGCCGCCACGCATGCGGGATTCGCCGCGACGAGCGTGACGACGATGCCACCGGGCGGCGCCGCGATGTCCGCGCCCTGACTCTCGAGCGCGATGCTGATCTGGTCCGTCCGCCCTGCGGCAAAACTCACCGACGTCTGCACGATGTTGAGATTCGCCGTCGTGGACACCTGCGACGTCGCACTGCCGTAATCCACGTTCGATACGGTCACCGCCGCCGTTCCCGGCGCCACACCCTGGACCGTCGCGTTCGCCGACTGCTGTCCCGCCGGAATCGTGACGGTCGTCGTCGTCACACCGACGACCCCAGGCGCGGCACTCGAGACGGTGAACGTGATGCCCCCAACCGGTGCGCCCTGCGTCAGCGTGATCGGCAACGACGCCGTTCCGCCATACGGTACGTTCAGCGTCGCCGGGAGGGACACGATGCTGACGACGACCTGGATGCTCGAGGATGCCGTGATGCCGCTCGAATTCGTCACGGACGCGGTGATCGTGTGTCGTCCGCCGCCCAGCGTCGGAGAGATGCTCGCGCCAGTCCCCAATGCGCCACTCACCTGGCTGGATTGCCAGACGATCTGCGCCGAGAGATTCCCCTGCACGGGATCGCTCGCCGTTCCCGTCAGCGTGATGGGGCTCCCGACGGGGAACACCGAGCCGGTCGCCGGCGACGTGATCGTCACCGTGGGCGCGGCCGCAACGCGCTCGAGCCGGAAGCGCATCGGCAGGCGACTCGAGTTCCCGAGCGGCACGATCCCCTGCTGCGTGAGTTGCGCTGGCGTCTCGCCCACCGCGGGAACGCGCGCGTCGGCGAACGCGATGAGCGTGGCCTGCTCCGACACCTGGATGCGGTAGTTCACGCCAGCCGCCAGGCCAGCGGTCGTCCAGTCGGCGCGATACAGCTGCCCCGCGTTGTCGACGGAGATCGTCCCCGCCGTACGTGAGAACGTCGCGACGACCGGCCCGACGCACGCCGTCCCATTCCATCGGCACACGTCGATCGTCGGCGAACGCGCACCGTCGAACGTGCCGGGATACGACGCGAGCATCGGCTGTATCGGCGACAGCCAGTAGAAGCCAGGAATCAGTGCGCCGATCGCCTCTGCGGCGGCCACCGGAGGTTGTGGTGACGCGAATGGTGCGGTCGGGCTGATCGCATCCTTGCCGCACGCGAAAATCGCGGCGGCGCTAGCGGACAGCAGCAGCCACCGGCCGGCGGCCGGTATCATCGTGGTACGCATGCCAAACCTCGGCGAATGAGTGTGGTTGGGAAGCGCGGTCGGTCAGGCGCGATCGGTCGTCGCACTGCGTTGGCGCGTGCTGCGCCAGCGCGCGGCTCCAATGCCGAACAGGCCTAGCGCGAACAGCCCAGCCGTCGCGGGCTCGGGCACCGTGTTCACCGGTGGCGACACCACGTCGTCGATGCGTACGAACCCTTCGCCGTAGTCGAAGCCGGACGACGCATCACGTACGTTGAGCGTGATCGTGTACTGGCCCGGCTGGAGGAAGATCTCTCCCTTGCTCAACTCGGGCGCTGCCCATGCGGCGTCGCCGTCGAATGCCGTCGTGTACACACCGCCGGTCACTCCCGGCGTCGCGAACAACAGTGCACCATTCAGGAAGATGTCGAATGCGTCGCCCGACACGCCGTCGTCGGTGACGCGCAACCGCGTGAGCTGGCCGGCGGTGAACGAAAAGCCGTTGCCGTCCACGGGACCGACGCCGAGGAACCACTCGAAGAAGCTCCACGATCCAGGCGTCAACGGCATCTGCGCGACGAGCCGCGACGGACTCGAGATCGCGAGGATGATGGCGATGGCGAACGACAGGCGAAGGTGCGGGCGAACTCTCATTGGGGGGGCTCCATTGTCCGTTACGGGCGCTGGCACTACGTTGGCCCGGCGGCACGGCGCTACTCGGGCAGGGTGCCCGCGCGCGGCCTGAACGCCGCTTTCGGTTCCTGACGCGCAGGGTCGGCCGAAAACCGGAAGTCTCGCGCGAGTGCCCGTGGAGGTGAGGCCATGACGTCCATCACCGACGAGTCCATTACCGACGCACTCGCGAGCTCCCGCGACGGAAGCCCCGAGGCGATCGAACGGCTCGTGCCGCTCGTCTACGACGCGCTGCGCGCCATCGCCCACCGGCAACTGCGCGCCGAGCGCCCCGACCACACACTCGGCACCACGGGCCTCGTGCACGAGGCGTACATCCGGCTGGTCGACCAGACGCGCGCCGGCTGGCGCGATCGCACGCACTTCTTCGCCGTCGCCGCGCGCGTCATGCGCCGCGTGCTCGTGGACTACGCGCGCCGCCGCGGAGCGGTCAAGCGCCGCGTCCCCGACGGCGATTTCCTCGCGCTGGACGCCACCTCCGCCGCGGACGAACAGGCGGGAATGATGCTCGCCCTCGATGAAGCGCTATCGCGGTTGGCGACGCTCGACGAACGGCAAAGCCGGATCGTCGAATACCGCTTCTTCGCCGGCCTCACCGAAGAGGAGATCGCCGACCTCCTCGACATCTCCTCGCGCACGGTGCGCACCGACTGGGTCAAGGCGAAGGGATGGCTGTACCAGGAGCTGCGCGAAGAATGAGCTGACGTCGCACTTCCGGTTTTGTCACCGGACGGCGCGTCAATGGGGATTACGGGCCGAGTCAACCTCGCGAGAAGACCAGATGCGAAGCGTCTCCACCGATCAATGGCGCCGGCTCCAGCTCGTTCTCGACGGGGCGCTCGAACTTCCCGCCAATGAATGGCCCGTATACCTCGACGCCGCATGCACGGGCGACGACGCGTTTCGCCGTGATGTCGAGCGCCTGCTCGAGGCGTGCGGCAGTGCCGACAACTTCCTCGAGCGGCCTCCGTCGCACCTCGCGGCAGCGCTCCTTGCCGAGGCAGGCGACGCGGCGCCCACTGGCATCAGCGACCGGCCCGCACACGCCCGCATCGGTCCCTACCGCATCCACGGCGAAGCGGGCCGCGGCGGCATGGGTATCGTGTATGTCGCCGAGCGTGACGACGGACAGTTTCGGCAGCGCGTCGCGCTCAAGGTGGTACCGCATGGCTTCGTCACCGATCAAGCCGTGCGCCGCTTCATCGAAGAGCGGCAGATCCTCGCGTCGCTCAGCCATCCATGCATCGCGCGCCTGCTCGACGGTGGCGTCACCGACGACGGGCTGCCCTACTTCGCGATGGAGTTCATCGACGGCACGCCGATCGACCGCTGGTGCGACGACCAGAAGCTCGACGTCCGCGCGCGGCTCCGCCTCTTCGTCGACGTGTGCGACGCCGTGCAGTACGCGCACCAGAATCTCGTGGTGCATCGCGACCTCAAGCCGTCGAACATCCTCGTCACGGCGCCCGACTCGCAACGCGGCGCGCACGGCGTCGTGAAGCTGCTCGACTTTGGCGTCGCGAAGCTGCTCTCGGGCGATCCGTCCGACATGGACATCCCCGATCCGAACACGCGCACCGGATCGCGCTGGCTCACGCCGCGCTACGCGAGCCCGGAGCAACTGCTCGGCGGACCGATCACCACGGTGTCCGACGTCTACACACTCGGCGTCTTGCTCTACGAGCTGCTCACGGGGCGGTGGCCGTATCAGGACTCACCGAACGTCACGCACGAGGTGGGTCGCGTCATTCGGGAGGTCGAGCCCTCGAAGCCGAGTGCCGTGGTTGCGTCGGACGCGCGACGTGAGCGCGAGTTGCGCGGCGACCTCGACACCATCGTGCTCACGGCGATGCAGAAGGAACCGGCGCGTCGCTATCAGTCGGCGGAAGCGCTGGCCGACGACATCCGCCGGCATCTCTCCGGCATGCCCGTGCGCGCGCGTGCCGACACCATCGGCTATCGCACTTCGAAGTTCGTGCGGAGGCATCGGCTCGGTGTGATGGCGGCCGGCGCGCTGCTGTTGTCGCTCGTGATCGGGGCTGGGAGCACGGCATGGCAGGCGACGCTCGCGTCGCACGAGCGCGATCGCGCGCAGCAGCAGGCGGCCACCACGGCGCGTGCGTCGGCACTACTCGTCGACATGTTTCGCCTCTCCGATCCGGACGTCAATCGCGGCGCGACGATCTCGGCGCGCGAGGTGCTGTCGCGCGGCGCAAGGCGCATCGAGACCGACTTCGTGAAGGATCCGGCACTGCAGACCGCGATGCTCCGCGAGATCGGCCGCGTCTACCAGAACCTCGGCCTCTTCGATGATGCGGAGCCGCTCGTGCGTCGAGCCGTCGGCACGCTGCGCACCGGTGGCAACCCGGCCGAGCTTGCGTCGGGCCTGCACCAGCTTGGCGAGTTGCAGCGCTCACGAGCGAAGTACCCCGACGCGGAAGCGAACTTTCGCGAGGCACTGGCGCTCCGCCGCGCGATGATTCCACCTCCCGTCGACGACATCACCGAAAGCCTCCGCGGCCTGGCCGACGTACTCGGTGAGCAGCGAAAGCACGATGCGGCGGATTCGCTGTATCGCGAAGCGCTCGCGATGGCGCGAAGCGCGCACGGCGACAAGAGCACGGAAGCGGCGGCAGCGTTGTACGCGCTCGCTGTCTCATTCCACAATCGCGGCAAGTTCGCCGATGGCGACACGCTCTTCCGCGAGGCCATCGCTATTTATGGTGCGATTCCGTCGTCGCGCGACCCGCTCGCCGCGAGCGCAAGGGTCAGTCTTGCGACGGTGCTGCTGTTCAGGGAGCAATACGCTGAGGCGGAGCCACTCTTCCGCGAGGCGCTCGCCCTGCGTCGCACGATCTACGGCAACGATCACACGCTGACGCTGCAAGTGATGACTGGGCTGGGAACCCTCTTGCACAACACCTCGCGCTTCGCTGAGGCGGAGCTGGTCCTGCGTGAAGCGCACGATGGTCTGCGACGACAGACGAGTGATGTGCATCCGGACATGCTCGCCGCCAAGCAGTTGCTGGGCGCCACGATGGTGGACATGGGCCGCTACGCCGAGGGCGAGCAGCTGTATCGCGAGGCGATGGACGGCTACCGCAAGATCTACGGCTCCGACAGTCCGAACATGATCTACAGCAAGCACTTCCTCGGCGAGAGCGAAATCTCCCACGGTGAGCTCGACGCCGCTGAGGCGCACTTCAACGAAGTCGTGAGCGACGCACAGCGCTTGTTGGGACCCGTGCATCCGTTCGTCGCGCTGGGTCTCCGTGGCATCGCCCGCGTCGCACTGGAGCGAGGCCGCCCAGACTCGGCGGAGGCGAGCGCGCGTCGTGCACTCGCGCTGCTCGGAAAGATGCGCCCGAACCACCGGTACCTGCTCGGCGTCAAGCGAACGCTCGGTGAGGCGCTCACCGCGCGGGGGCGCTACAAGGAGGCCGATTCGCTCCTTGGCGGCGTGCTGGCAATCGAGCGCGGGGCGTTGCCAGCGCAGCACGTGGACCTCGCGCGCACCCTCATGGCGTACGGTGCGCTGCACGTCGCTATGCGCGACGCACAAGGGGCGGAACCAAGTCTGCGCGAGGCACTGACGATCCGTCGCGCACGGCTCGGCGACGGTCATTGGGCAACCGCCGTCGCCGAGAGTGAGCTTGGTGCCGCACTGACGGCGCTTGGGCAGAACGACGAGGCGGACCGACTGCTCACGCACGCGTCTGCGACGTTGCGCGCTCAGCGGGGCATCAACGATCGGCGCAGCCGCCAAGCTGACGTGCGGCTCGCAGCCCTGCGCGGATAGCTTCGCTCGGCGGTGAGCTTTGAGCGGGAGCAGGAGCGTGGGCTTGCGTTTCGAGCAATGAGCATGTCAGGGCTGGAGCTGGAGCTGGAGCTCGACCTCGAGCTCTAAAGTGCTCAATGCTGGAAGCTTCACGCTCACGCTCGTGCTCCGGCTCCAAGCTCAAGGCAGTCACTATCTCAGCTCCCGCCCTTTCGTCTCGGGAATCCACGTCCAAGCGACGGCGCCGAGCAGGTATGCCACGCCAGTGATGGTAAACGCCACACTGAATCCCTGCGTCGTCGCGAGCCGACCCACCGTAAACGGCGCCGCCGCACTCGCGATGCGCCCCAGGTTGTACGTGAACCCCTGCGCCGTGGCGCGAATGGCCGTCGGATAGATCTCCGCCGTCACGCCTCCGAAGCCGCTGAAGAAACCCGTTCCGAAGAACGCCACGAACGGCCCGAGCAGCAGCAGTATCAGTGGCGTGCGCATGAAACCATAGAGCGGCAAGAGGACGCTCGCCATCAACAGGTAGAAGACGTACACCCGCTTCCGGCCGATTGCATCCGTGATGTAGCCGAACGAGATGTAGCCGAGCCACATGCCGACCTGCATCGCGACGATGAACCACGACATCGTCGTCGTCGTCAGCCCGATGCCGCCCTGCGCGACCGGCAGCGAGAGATAGGCCGGCACCCAGCCATTCAGTCCCCACCAGCCGAACAGCGTACACGCATTCATCAGCGTGACCACCGCGGTGAGCTTGAGCATCGGCCCGCGGAACATATCCATGAAGCGCGAGGCCGTCGTCGTCATCGCCGCCGCGCCACCGGCGAGCCGCGCGCGCTGTTGCGCCTTCCACACCTCGGGCTCCTCGACGTTACGTCGCACCCACAACACGAAGAACGCCGGCAGGATGCCGACGAAGAACACGGCCCTCCATCCCCAGCGGGGCAGGACGAAGCCGACGACCATCGCTGCCGCCGCGAAGCCGATCGCCCACGAGCTCTGCATGAACCCCAGTGCGCGTCCGCGATGCTTCGCGGGCCACGTCTCCGAGACGAGCGCCGCTCCGCTCGCCCACTCGCCACCCATGCCAAGTCCCAGTAGCGCGCGGAAGATCGCAAACTGCCACAGCGTCTGCGACAGGCCGCACGCCGCCGTGAAGATCGAGTAGAGCAGCACGCTCGCCATCAGCGCACGCGTGCGCCCGAAGCGATCCGCGATGTGCCCGAAGATCAACCCGCCCACCGCGCCACCGAGCAGCGTGACCGACCCCAGTGCGCCCGCCTGCGTCTTGGTGAGCCCGAGATCCTTGATCACCGATGCCAGCGTCAGCGAGAAGAGCATGACGTCGAATGCATCGAGCGCCCAACCCATCGCCGCCGCCACGAGCGCGCGCCGCGCCGGTTGCTCGGCGACGCGCCACCAGCCAAACAGACCAGAGTCGTCGTGCGCGGCGACGGAAATCGTCACGTTGGGTCGCACGTGCGACACACCATCTCAACGCCGTCGGCACCGAAGCGCTCGAGCATCGTCACTGCCCGATGTCCACGGCGATGTTGCGCCACTTGCCCTGGTTGAATCGCAGCACGCTCAGCCCACAGCGCGTCATGTGGCCGACGAGAATCGCGATCCAGATGTCGATCGCATCGAGATGGCCAAATTCCCGGATGAAGAAGCAGATGCCGAGCGGCACCATGACCTGCGAGACGATCGAGATGTAGAGCGGGCTCCTGGTATCGCCCGTCCCCTGCAGTCCACCCGTGTAGCTGAGGGCGACGGTGATGAACAGTCCGGAGAAGGCGAGCACACGCAGCAGCTGCGTGCCGATCTCGACGACCTCCGGCTCGTTCAGGCCGAATACCGCCAGCAATTGACGCGGGAAGAAGAAGTAGAAGATGCCGAGAAATGCTGCACCAGCGAGTCCGATCCGTGCAGCGATGTGCACGGCCTGATTTGCACGATCGGGCTTGCCCGCGCCGAGATTCTGTCCCGCGACGGCGGCTGCCGCGCCCAGCAATCCCACCGATGTCCACGTCACGAACGAGAACAGCTGCGAGTACGACACGGTGAACGCCGCCTGCGCCGCCGCACTCTGCTGCAGCGAACCGATGAACGACAGCATGAACACGCCGCCGATGTTCATCGCGATGCCCTGGATACCCGTCGGCAGCCCGTACTTGAACAGCGACTTGATGATCGTCCAGTCGGGACCAAAGCCGTGATGACGCGGAAACGAGACGACCCAGCCACCGTGCCACAGTTTCCATAGCGAGTAGAGCGCCACGAGCGCCGACGCGCTGCACGTGCCCATCGCGGCGCCCTTCGTCCCGAATGCCGGAATCGGTCCAAGTCCACGGATCAGCACGATATTGAACGCGATGTTCAACACCGTCATCGCGATGCCGAGCATCATCGGTGTGCGTGCATCGCCCGCCGACCGGAGGGCACCGCCGAGCATGAAGAACACCATCATGCCGCTGCTGAACATGAACATGATGCGGAGGAACGGCAGCGCTTCCGCCTTCACCGCCGGCGCGGAGTTCACGAGGTCCAGCAGGTACGGCGCGAGGAAATATCCCACTGGCGCCAGGATGAAGATCGAGATCCCGATCGCCGTGAGGAACGCCTGATAGACGGTTCGGTCGACCTTCTCCTCGTCACCAGCGCCAGCGAAGCGTGACACGAGCACACTCATGCCGGTGAACAGCGACATGATGAAGACGATGACGACGATGAAGATCTGGAACGCGACACCGATGGCGGCGTTGCCCCTGAAGCCGACGAAGTGGCCGACCATGATGTGGTCGACCAACCCCTGCAGCCCGCCGATGATGTTGGTGAGCATCGTCGGCCACGCGAGCTTCCACACCGCGTGCGGCAACGGTCCATCGATGATGGAGCGGTCGTAGCGTCTGGACGGCCCGGCGGCGGGTGTGGACTTCGCCGGCGTCAATGGTGTCGCGGCGGCGGGCGCGAGGGCGTCGGTCACGTGATCAGCGGCTGGTGCGGAAGCGGACGGCGCAGGCGATGCCATCCGCCGCAGATGCTCCAATTGAATACGCTGCCTGGTTGACCGCCACTGTCCACGAGAGAACCACGTGTGTGTCCGCCGCGTCACCGCCCTACTCGATTTGGCGGCGTTCACCTGATGCGGCGATCGAATCGGAGCGCCCGCGTAATCGTTTGTTTTTCGTCCGCATCCGTGGCGCGCTGTCCACAATATGTGAGGCGCGAGACAGGCAGCAGCTAAGGCGACGGGTGCGCTCGGTGGAGAAGAGGGGCTCAGGAGCGACTTAAGGCCAATCGGCAACTGGCATTTCGTTTGCCTGAGTCTGGTCTGCTCGCGCTGCCTCCCCCTGCAGCGAATGAGGCAGCCGTGATTCCCCCCTCCATTGCGCGAACCGAGGTCACTTCATGCGTTTTTCGTCCCTGGTGAAGTCAGGAATTCTTGCGCTCGGCCTGGCCACCGTCACCACCACCGCGCAGGCACAGGGCAGTGCCGTCGTCTCACACGACGAATGGGTCACCGGCAACGGAAGCTTCAACACGAACGAGCAGCAGTTCCTCACGAACGTCCTCAGCTTCTTCGGCGTCAGCTCCGGCAGCGTACTCATTTACAGTGGCAACAGCTTCCTCACCGGCTCCCAGTTCCAGACATTCCTGACGTCGTCCGGCTTGACCGTCACGGTCGACGCCAACGCCGCATCGTTGGCGGGATACAGCGTCATTTTCGGGGGCGGCAACCCCTCGCAGAACAACGCCGCGCTCACGAGCTACGTCCTCGGCGGCGGCCATGTGTTCTATGAAGGCGGCACGGGCAACGGCGGTGCCGTGGCCGAAGCCGCGTACTCCAACCCGTTTCTGAACGCACTGGGTCTGGGCTTCACTCCCGCGTACAACGGCCTCAATACGGTGAACACCAGCACGTTCGCCGCCCAGGCGCCGTACGGTCCGGCACTGTTCACCGGCGTCCCGAGTGTCTTCGCCAGCAACGGCAACAACATCGTCGCCAGCGCACCGGTTTCCGGCGTCAACACCCAGATCTTCGACGACGGCAGTGGCAACGGCGTCTTCGGCGTCGCGCAGGTCGTCACGGCCACCCCCGAGCCGGCGTCGCTCGCCCTGCTCGCCACTGGGCTGTTCGCGCTCGTCCCCGTGGTCCGTCGTCGCACCAAAGGCTGATCGCTCCACACTCGTTGGCGAAAGCGCCAACGCTCGATGAAGTAAGCGCCCCCCCCGGGCGCCCCCCCATGCAACGACCCCCGGATGCTCTGGCTCCGGGGGTCGTTGCGTACGGGACATGCGTAGCGAAGACCGCACGCATTCACCGAGGCTCGACACCATGACGATCGCACTGCCCGGCTGGACGAAGGCATTCGCCGCGAAGTCTGCACTCCTTGCCGCCATCGCCGTTCCGTCACTCGCCGCACCAGCCGCCGAGCCCCTGTACATGCCGCGAACGCTCAAGCAGGCGTACAAGAACGGCACCCGCTCACCCGACGGGCGGCCGGGCAGCAAATACTGGCAGAACCGCGCGCGCTATTCGATCACCGTCCACACCGCGCCCCCGGATCGCCGAGTCACCGGCTCTGAGCAGATCACCTACTCGAACAACAGTCCGGACACGTTGAAGAGCCTCGTCATCAAGCTCTTCCTCAACATCCACAAGCCCGGTGCGCCGAGGGCCGCTGGGGCGAACGACGACTACCTCACCTCGGGCGTGCACGTCGACGCCTTTTCGGTCAATGGAAATGCGACGCCGTGGGGCGACGACTCGCACACATTCACGTTCAAGCGCGTGGCGCTGCCCACTCCGTTGCTGCCGCGCGACACCGTGCGCCTCGCCTTCGACTGGCATTACGACGCCTCGAAGGAGAGCGGTCGCGAAGGGGCCATCGATTCCGCGACGTTCTTCCTCGCGTACTTCTATCCGCGCGTCGCCGTCTATGACGACTACAACGGATGGGACACGATGGAGTTCACCGACCAGCAGGAGTTCTACAGCGACTTCAACGACTACGACGTCACGGTGACGGTGCCGGCGAACTACATCGTGTGGGGCACGGGCACGCTGCTCAATCCATCCGAGGTGTTGCAGCCGGAATACGCGCAGCGATTCCAGGCATCGCTCACCTCCGACCAGACCATTCGCGTCGCCACGAGGGAAGATCTCGCGGCGAAGCGCGTCACCGCGCAGCGGCCAATGAACGCATGGCGCTTCTCGGCCCGCGACATTCCCGACATGGCGTTCAACGTCAGCGATCACTATGACTGGGACGCCGCATCCGTCGTCGTGGACGACGCCACGAAGCGCCGCGCCAGCGTACAGGCCGCGTACAACGACAGCTCCGCCGACTACCGCCACATGGTGCAGTACGGCCGACACGCGCTCGACTGGCTGTCGCACAACTGGCCCGGCGTTCCGTACCCGTACGAGAAGACGACGGTCGTCCAGGGATTCGCCGGCATGGAATACCCGATGATGGCGAACGACGAGAGCTACGCCGACACGGTGTTTTCACGGTTCGTGGCCGAGCATGAAATTGCGCACACGTTTTTCCCGTTCTACATGGGGGTCAACGAGTCACGCTACGCCTTCATGGACGAGGGTTGGGCCACCACCTTCGAATTTCTCATCGGCCAGGCCGATCTGGGCCACGAGAAGGCCGTATCGTTCTTCCAGCAATTCCGCGTCTCGTCGTGGATTTCTGATCCGTCACCGCTGGAGGATCTGCCGATCATCACGCCGGCGGACGTGCTCAAGGATGCCGCCTACGGCAACAACGCGTACGGCAAGGCCGCCCTTGGCTACCTCGCGTTGAAGGAGATGCTCGGCGACACGCTGTTCCGGAAAGGGCTGCACGAGTTCATGAGCCGCTGGCACGGCAAGCATCCCACGCCGTGGGACATGTACAACACGTTCAACGATGCAACCGGTCGTAACCTCGACTGGTTCTGGCAGAATTGGCACTTCACGAACGGCTACATCGACCTGGCGCTGACGAATGCCAGGAAGACGAGTGCAGGCTATTCGCTGACGATCGACAACGTCGGCGGACTGGTGGCACCGGTGGACGTCGTCGTGCACTACGCCGACGGAAAATCGGAAACTATTCGTCAGACGTCGGCGGTGTGGCAGGCGAACCAGAAGCGCGCGACAGTCGCGATCAGGACAAGCAAGCCGGTGCAGTCGATCGAGTTGAGCGGCGGCATCTGGATGGATGCCGATCCGTCAAACAACAAGTGGACGCGTCCGTGATTGCCGTCCCGACAGGAGCGCAACGCGCGACGAGGGATCTGATCTTGGTCTTCTCGACTAGTTCGTCATCAGCCCGATGTCGAGATGCGCGGCTTCGACCGTTCCACAGCCACACTTCTCCGGCTCCTTTCCCTTCACCGTGACGGTCTGCGTCACGCTCTGGAATCCGGGAGCGCTGATCGTCACGGTGTATGTCCCGGCGCTACCCGGTGCCAGGCATGTAGTGGGTGACCCGAGACATGGAATCGTGGCAGTGATGCCGCCAGTGATCTGCGCGACCGCGTTGGACACCGGGCCACCGTTGATCGCACTCGAGACTCTGATACTGAGCGCCAGCGGCTGCGCGCACGGTACGATCACGCAGTCGGTTTCGATGCACGCGCTGAGCGCCAGAAGGGAGACGACGCGCAACGGCAAGACGATCGACGAGGAAGGTATCATACGCTCCGGCAGCTGAAGACGACGAGGGAACACCTTCGCGAAAGTAGTTCGCGACGCGTCCCACCTCCTCAGAGCCCAACTCGCCCGTGGTGGCCGACGTCACACTCGACCGCCAACCAGCGTGCGAGTGTAGCTGCGCCAGGATGACGTCGACTCAAGTCGTGCGCCGCCAGACCATGACGATCAGGTCCACTCCGTCGCGTACGAAGTCCGCAACGCGACCCTCCTCGCGATAGCCAAGCGCCGTCATCGCCGCCGCGTGCCCGAGAAAGGGTGCGTCGTCGGGGACCTCATACACAACCATCCGAGGCGCCGCGTCGCGCATGGCAGCCGCGAGTATCTGGCAGACAGCAAGGTCCCGCGCGACGACCGCATGAATTTTCACGATGTCGTGTGCACCCGCGACGGAACCAGACAGCACGAGTCCGCGTGGCTCATCACCCTCGACGAGCCCTACGCACTCGGCATCGTTGCCATGACGTGCGACCTCGAGGTGTTCGAGGATGCGCGCTTCGTACGGCGTCCCACCGAACTGATTCGCAATGAGCGCGCGCGCCGCGGGGATATCCGACCCCCGCAGCGCGCGCACGCTTGCTTGCATTGTCGCGAGAGCCTAGATGTGCAGCGCGCGCCCGAGCACGGCGAGCGCCGCTTCCTTCGTCGTCTCCGACAGCGTTGGATGCGCGTGCACCGTCACCCCGATATCCTCGCTCGACCCGCGATACTCGAACGCCAACACCACCTCGGCGATCAGCTCCGACACGTTCGGGCCAATGAGATGGGCGCCGAGCAGCTCGTCCGTCGTCGCGTCGGCGACGAACTTCACGAACCCGGACGTGTCGCCCGACGTCCGCGCGCGACCATTCGCCGAAAACGGGAACTTGCCGACCTTGTACTCGCGGCCCGAGGCTTTCACTTCATGCTCGGCGAGTCCGACCGTGGCGATTTCCGGCCACGTGTAGACCACCGACGGCATCGAGCGATAGTGCATGTGGACGCGCTTGCCGGCGATCACCTCGGCGGCGACGACGCCTTCTTCCTCCGCCTTGTGCGCGAGCAGCTTTCCGCCGACGCAGTCGCCAATGGCGTAGACGTTCGGCAGGTTGGTGCGCATCTGGTCGTCGACGATGACTTCGCCGCGCGCGGTGACATTCAATCCGAGCGCCGCGGGATCGATCCCGCTGAGCGACGACTTTCGTCCCACCGAGACGAGCACGTAGTCCGCCTCGAGCGTTTCGGTCGCGCCGTCCTTTTCGACGTCGAGGAACATCGTGTCGCCTTCGCGGCGCGCGCCGGTAACCTTCGTGCCGGTGCGCAGCGCGAGTCCCTGCTTCCTGAAGACCTTCTCGGCTTCCTTGATGACGTCCGCGTCCATGCCGGGCATGATGGAGGGCATGAACTCGACGACGGTGACCTGCGCGCCGAGCCGGCGCCAGACGCTGCCGAGCTCGAGGCCGATGACGCCGCCGCCGATGACGACGAGATGCTTTGGGACGACGGGGATCTTGAGCGCGCCGACGTTCGACAGCACGCGATCCTCATCGAATTTCAGGAAGGGGAGTTCGATTGGTACGGAGCCGGTGGCGATGATGACATGTTTGGCCTGATATGTCGTCAGATTGTTCTCGGGGGGGGCCCCCCGCACCTCCACCACGTTGCCGGCCTTCAGCGTCCCGAACCCCTTCGCCCACGTGATCTTGTTCTTCCGAAAGAGGAACTCGATCCCCTTCGTGTTCTGACCCACCACGTCGTCCTTCCGCTTGAGCATCTTCGCGAGGTCGAGGCGAATGCCGTCCACCCCAATCCCGTGGTCGCCCGCATGCTGGCTCATGAACTCGAAATGCTCGCTCGAGTTCAGCAGCGCCTTGGACGGAATGCAGCCGACGTTGACACACGTACCGCCCAGCGTCTTGTCCATCTCGACGCAGACGGTGTTGAAGCCAAGCTGGGCGGCGCGAATCGCGGCCACGTACCCGCCCGGCCCGCCGCCAATAATGACGACGTCGGCGGCGATCGAAGAATCAGGCATGAGGTGCTGAATTGATGAGTTGAAGGTTGACGAAAGCTAGCCAGTCGAAGTGACCCGAGCGACGTTCGCGCTCTAAGGGAACCGTACGTCTTCCCAGTTGGGCCACCCGACGATTATCCCGGTGAGCCCACTCACGAGTCCAATCGCGCTCCCAGCTTCGCACTCGTACTTGGCGTTGCGGCAGGCAACAGCGGCGATGGGCATGCCAACCAGCCATCCTGCGAACAGCCCACGCCAGCGCGAACGACCTTGATACACTTGAAGCGTCTCCACGTCGGTCCGCACAAACCGACGAGCGGTACCATCGTCGAAGCGAAGCGTCACCGAAGCGGAGTCAATGTCGACCAGTCGTCCGTCAAACTCGCGATCCCGCTCCGCAACGGTCACGTCCCCTTGGCGAACGCTGCTCACGACGCGCATGCGCTGACCGGGCACGACGCCGGCTGCGACCGTGCCGGCGGTCGGTTCCTGCGAGGTAGCGGCGTGTGGGCGCAGAAGGAGCAGGATCAACGCAGCGCGTTGCAGGCTCGCGCCCGCAACTCCTGGAGAGGGCGCTCTCGATGACTGGCTGGACATATCTCTCTATGGTGAAGGTGGTTTTACCTGATCACCATGCGCCAACCCAGTCAATTACCGGTCACCCACCGGTCACGTGCGCCAAACGACGAAGGACGCCCCTTGGGACGCCCTTCGAGAGTGCCATGTTCCGCCCGTTCGACGCCATTCAATCCACGAGCATGGTCGCCGGGTCTTCCATCAGCTCCTTCACTCGCACCAGGAAGAGCACCGCCTGCTGGCCGTCGATCACGCGGTGATCGTACGACAGCGCGACGTACATCATCGGCCGGATCACCACCTGTCCGTTCACGGCGACCGGGCGGTCCTGCGTCTTGTGGAGGCCGAGGATGCCGACCTGCGGATAGTTGATGATCGGCGTCGACAGCAGCGAGCCGAACACGCCACCGTTGGTGATCGTGAAGCTGCCCCCGATGAGGTCGTCCATCGCCAGCTTGCCCTCACGCGCCTTCTTCGCCAGGGCGCCGATGTCGCGCGAGATCTCGAGCATCCCTTTTCGGTCGGCATCCTTGACGTTGGGGACGACCAGCCCCGCGTCGGAGGCGACCGCGATGCCCATGTTCACATAGTGCTTGTAGACGATCGAGTCGCCGTCGATCTGCGCGTTGGCGACGGGATATGCCTTGAGCGCCATGCACGCCGCCTTCACGAAGAAGGGCATGAAGCTGAGCCTCACTCCGTGCTCCTTCTCGACCTTTTCCTTCATCCGTTCGCGGAGAGCGACCACGGCCGACATGTCGATCTCGTTGAAGGTCGTCAGCGTCGCCGTCGAGCTCTGCGACAGCAGCAGATTCTCGGCGATTCGCTTCCGGCGCGTCGTCATCTTCTCGCGCGTCTCGCGCTCGCCGCTCGCGGGAGCAGGCTTGGGCGCGGGCGCGGGCGCCGGCGCAGGTGCTGTGGCCGCGGGCGCTGGAGCGGCAGCCGCCGGCGCGGATGCGGGCGCGGATGCGGGCGCGGATGCGGGCGCCGGCTTTCCCGCCTGTTCGATCACATCCGGCTTGCTGACGACACCGCCGCGTCCGGTTCCGGTCACGGTGCTGAGGTCAACGCCCGTCTCCGCCGCGACCCGCTGAGCGGCTGGCGAAGCCCGGACCTCCGCGCTCGCGGGAGCCGCCGCCGGACTGGGGGTTGCAACGGCTGGAGCCACCGTCGCCGTCGCCGCCGGAGCGGGTGCTGCGGCAGGAGCGGGCGCAGCAGCGGGCGCCGCAGCGGCCGTCGCGCCCTCCTCGATCTCGCCGAGCAGTTCGTCGACCTTCACGACCTGGCCGTCCTTCGCGGCAACCTTCGTCAACACACCCGCGGCCAGCGCTGGCACTTCGACCGTGATCTTGTCGGTCTCGAGCTCGACGAGCGTATCGCCTGTCGCGACCGCATCGCCCTCCTTCTTGAGCCAGCGGGACACGGTTGCTTCGACGATCGACTCGCCAAGCGGAGGAACCTTGATAGCAGTCATGAGTGCGTCGTCTCGGAGCAATTCGGCGCCGGCCGCGGCGACTTTCGCGCACGCCAACCGACGCATAGCATTCCGCGACCAATATAACCCCAAGACATAGGATGCGAGGACTCACCATCTCCGCCCACGGGGGATTGGAGCAGATCGAGCTTCGTGACGACCTCGAGATGCCCGCGCTCAGCCGCGAGGGCGATGTGCGCATCCGCATGCGCGCTGCCGCGCTCAATCACCTCGACCTCTTCCTGTTGAAGGGCCTGCCTGGCGTCACCATCACGCCGCCCTGGGTCCTCGGCGCCGACGGCACCGGCGTCATCGAGTCGGTCGGCAGTGCGGTGACAGCCGTCGCCGTCGGCGACACCGTCGTCATCAACCCTGGATTGAGCGACCGCACCTGCGAGTACTGCCGTGCCGGCGAACAGCCGCTCTGTCCTCGCTTCGGCATACTCGGCGAACACTTTCCCGGGACGATGGCGGAGTATGTCGTCGTGCCCGCGGTGAACGTGCTGCCGATTCCCGCCGACACGGATCCGGCGATGGCAGCCGCGTTCACGCTCGCGACGCTGACGGCGTACCGCATGCTCGTCACGCGCGCCCAGCTGCGCGCGGGCGAGCGAGTGCTGATCTGGGGCATCGGCGGGGGCGTCGCCATCGCGGCGCTCCAGATCGCGAAAATGCTCGGCGCACACGTCACCGTCACATCAGGGAGCGACGCCAAGCTCGCGCGGGCCATCGACCTGGGCGCCGACGACACGATCAATCATCGCGACGTCGACGTCGGACGCGTCATCCGGGTGCGCACCGCGAAGAGGGGTGTCGATGTCGTCGTCGATTCGGTCGGCGAGGCAACGTGGACGCAATCGCTCACCGCGCTCGGTCGTCGCGGTCGCCTCGTCACGTGCGGTGCCACCTCGGGCCCGATGGTGACGACCGATCTCCGCAAGCTGTTCTGGAACCAGTGGAGCATTCTTGGCTCGACGATGGGCAACGACGCGGAGTTTGCCGCCGTCGTCGACCTGCTGCGTGCTGCCAAGCTCGCGCCTCCGATCGATCGTGTGTACGATCTAGCCGACGGCCGCGCAGCATTCGAGCGACTCGAGCATGGCGAACAGTTTGGAAAGATCGTGGTATCGATGGAATAGCATCACGGCGGCGACTTGCATGACCTGGATGCGATTCAATTCACGAAATTCACATGATTCAAGCCAGTTAGATGCTGTTTTCCGAGTTCACCACTATCGAGGCTCGTCATGAGAAACGCGCTATGAAGGAGCACGACCTATCTCGTCGTGAGTTTCTCGGTGTCAGCGCTGGCTACGCCGGTGCGACGATCGCCGCCGGCAACATCCTGCCCAACGTCAAGCCGTTCGGCGCGCAACAGCCAAGGGTCCCAGCAAGTGACCGCGTCCGGTTCGGCATCATCGGCGTCGGCATGCAGGGCTCCGGACTGCTCGGTGAAGCCATCAGGATTCCCGAAGTCGAATGCGCCGCCGCGTGCGACCTCTACGACGGCCGACACGTGCTCGCGCGCGAGATCGTGCGTCCCGACCTCCCGGTGACGCGTCGCTACAAGGAGTTGCTCGACAACAAGGACATCGATTGCATCATCGCCGCCGTGCCCGACCACTGGCACCGGCAGATCGTCATCGACACCGTGAGCGCGGGCAAGGACATCTACTGTGAGAAGCCGATGTCGCACAGTGGGGCCGATGGCGTCGCCATGGTCGATGCCGCGAAGACGAGCGGCCGGATCGTGCAGATCGGTTCGCAGCGCGTCAGCTCGCAGGTCTGCGCGAAGGCGAAGGAGCTCATCGCGAAGGGCACCCTCGGCGACCTGATGCTCATCGAAGGATGGATGGGGCGCAACGATCCGAATGGCGCGTGGCAGTATCCGCCGCCGCCGGATCTTTCGCCGCAGAATC
This sequence comes from Gemmatimonadaceae bacterium, assembly GCA_039915865.1. Taxonomy (GTDB): domain Bacteria; phylum Gemmatimonadota; class Gemmatimonadetes; order Gemmatimonadales; family Gemmatimonadaceae; genus AG11. The sequence goes on from JBDSML010000289.1 coordinate 38,304, forward strand.
TCGACTGGGATACCTGGCAAGGCGACGTCAGGCCGAAGCGCGCCTTCGATCCACTTCTCTTCGCACGGTGGCGCGCCTGGAAGGAGTACGGCACTGGCGTCGCCGGCGACTTGCTCGTCCACCTGATCAGCGGCATGATGTTCATGCTCGACATCAACGAGGCGCCGAAGCAGGCGATGGCCGTCGGCGGAATCCGTCACTGGAAGGACGGCCGGAACATGCCCGACGTGCATGCGGTCTCGTACTACTACGGCGACCTGCCGGTGTACATGCGACTCAACTCCGCGACAGAGATGCCGGAGCTGTATCGCTTTCAGGGCTCGAAGGGACTACTCGAGGTGACAGCCAATAGCATCACCTTCGCCCCGCAGTCGGGCAAGGACACGTCGCCGAGCTACTACACGGGAAGCTTTCCACGCGCGATGCGGCAGGCGTACGCGAAAAAGTGGCACGAGGAGAACGACGCGCGCGTTCGCGCGGAGGCGATGTCGGAGTCGCTGACCTTTCGCGGTCCCGACTACGACGACCTCACGCCTCACCTCACCACGTTCTTCAATGCGGTCAAGAGCCGGAAGCCTGTCGTGGAGGACGCCGTGTTCGGTCATCACGCGGCGCTCGCGTGCCACATGGCGAACGAGTCGTACTTCCGCAGGAACGCGGTGACCTGGGACGAGGCGACGAAGAATGTCAACGGTTGATGCCTGCGCGCGGTATGTGATGCTCATCGCTGTCGTTGCGACCGCGCTTCCTGCGGCAGCGCAGACGCGAAGTCGCGCAGCAGCGACAGCCGCCGTCGATTCGATCGTCGCCAGGGCGTTGCAGGGTGGCAAGGCGGCCGGAATGTCCGTCGGTGTCGTGCAGGGACGCGACACACTCGTGCTGAAGGGCTATGGCTTCGCCGATCTCGAGTTCGACGTCCCGACTCCGGATCGCGCGGTGTACGAGATCGGCTCCGTGACCAAGCAGTTCACGGCCAGCTCGATCCTCCTGTTGCAGGAGCGCGGTCAGCTCTCGCTCGACGATCCAATCACGAAGTACCTGCCCAGCTATCCGACGCAGGGGCATGTGATCACGATCCGTCGCCTGCTCGATCACACGTCGGGCATCAAGGGATACACCGAGCTTCCGGAGTTCGGCAATTTCATGCGGCGGCACGAGCCCCGCGATTCGCTCGTCGCGCTCTTCTCCACGAAGCCGTTCGATTTCGAAAGTGGCGACGACATGATCTACAACAACTCGGCATATTTTCTCCTCGGGTTGATCATCGAGAAGGTCAGCGGCATGCCGTACGCCGACTTCGTGCAGAAGAACCTGTTCGACAAGGCGGGGATGAGCGATTCGCGCTACTGCAGCGAGAACGCCATCGTGAAGCGACGCGCACACGGCTACGACATGAGCGCCACCGGGTTGGTCCGCGCGGCGTATCTCGATCATCTCTGGCCATACGCTGCCGGTTCGCTCTGCTCGACTGCAGGCGACCTCGTCGCGTGGAATCGTGCGCTTCACGGCGGAAAGATCCTGTCGCCGGCGTCGTACAGGGAGATCACGACGCCGGGCACCCTCAACGACGGCTCTCGTCTTCGGTATGCCAAGGGTCTCGCGGTGCACGAGTTGGCCGGACACCGCGTCATCGAGCATGGCGGCGGCATCAACGGCTTCCTCTCCTCGTCAAATTACCTGCCGGACGACGACGCGATCATCGTCGTGCTCGTGAACAGCGCTGGCCCGGTCGCGCCCGACGCCATCGCGGGGCAGATCGCCGAAGCGGTGTTCGGAGCCAAGGCACCGGGCAGTCAGGCGTTCAGCGGCGACCTGTCAAAATTTGCCGGCACATACGGCGGTGCGGGTCGGGGCCGACCGATGACCCTGACGATCGGCGCCGACAGCGGCAAGCTTACCGTTCTCACAGTTGGTCCCGGTGGCAGCACACCACGCGCGGCGCGCTACGTCGGGGACGACACGTTCCAGATCGGCGAAACGCGGTACGCGTTCGTCACCGAAAGTGGGAGAGTGACAGGTCTGCGCGTCGATGGCGTGTACGGGTATTCACATTTGAAGCGCCAATAGCATCCATGCGGCGACTTCCATGAGACGCAATTCCAGACAATTCACATGATTCGAGTCAGGCCGTTGCTGTTTATCGTCGCGATACTCTGCTCACCGGCCACGGCCAGTGCACAGAGAGTCGACCGCGCAGAGCATCATGAGTTCACGATCGACAATTTCAAGACAGAATCGGGTGTCGTGCTGCCGAAGGCCATCGTCATCTACGGCACATATGGCCATCTCAACGCCGCTCGCGACAACGTGGTGCTCCTGCCGTCGCACTACATGGCCACGCATCACGGCTACGAATGGCTGATCGGTCCGGGTCGGGCGCTCGATACCGCGAGCCTCTATCTCGTGGCCACGGAGCTGTTCGGCAACGGACACTCGTCGTCACCAAGCAATACACCGGAACCGTTTCACGGACCGCGATTTCCCGTCACGACAATTCGCGACAACGTCGAAGCGGTCCACCGGCTGCTGACGGAGGACCTCCAGGTGACGCACGTGCGCGCGATCATCGGGTTCTCGATGGGCGCGCAGCAGGCGTTCCAGTGGGCCGTGAGCTATCCCGACTTCGCGGACCGCATCGTTGCGACGTCGGGCACGGCGAAGACGTACGGTCACGGCATCGTGCGACTCGAAGGCCAGATCGCAGCGCTCACCACCGACCCGACGTTCAATGGCGGCGACTATGCGGTGTCGCCGAAGAAGGGAATGCAGGCGTACGGCATGGTGTGGGCCGGTTGGCTCTATTCGCAGGAGTGGTGGCGACGCGAGCTGTGGAAGACGAACGCGCCGCCGGGCACGACTCTCGAGCAGTACATGGAGACGTTCCGTACGAACTTTCTCTCCACCGCCGATGCGAACGACGTCATACTCCAGGCGCACACGTGGGAGCGCCACGACGTCGGTACAACGCCCCGATTCAACGGCGACGTCGAGCGCGCGCTACGGTCGATCAAGGTCCCCTTCCTCTACATGCCGTCGGAAACCGACCTCTATTTCCCGATCGGCGACGCCAGCTACGAGGCGCCGTTCATTCCGAGGGTGACGTTCGTGCCCATCCCCTCGCTCTGGGGACATCCCGCCGGCGCGGGCGCCAGTCCGCAGGATCGCGACTTCCTGAACACGACGATCGCGAAGTTCCTCAACGCGCCGAAATGATCGCGTTCGCTTGCGGATTTGTTTTAAGCCTATAGTATCTCGCCATGCGAGTGGTCGTCATCGGTGGCGGACCGGCGGGGTTGTACACCGCGCTGCTGTTGAAGCAGGCGCGCCCTGCGCACGACGTCATCGTCGTCGAACGCAACGAGGCGGGCGACACTTTCGGTTGGGGGGTCGTCTTCTCCGACCAGACGCTCGAGAACTTTCGCGCCGCCGACGAGCCCACCTTTCGCGCGATCACCGACAACTTCGCGCACTGGGACGACATCGACGTCGTCATCCGCGATCGCCGCATCACGTCCGGCGGCCACGGATTCAGCGGCATCGCTCGCCGGAAGCTGCTCGACATCCTGCAAGCTCGCGCACGTGAAGTCGGCGTCGACGTTCGCTTCTCCACCGACGTTCGCTCGTTGCAGGATCTCCGCGAGCTTGACCTGGGCGACGCCGATGTCATCGTCGCCGCGGACGGCATCAACAGCGCCATCCGCACCGAGCTCGCATCCCACTTCGAACCCGATCTCGACGCCCGCACCGCGCGCTTCGTCTGGCTCGGCACCACGCTGCCACTCGACGCATTCACCTTCTTCTTCGTCGAGAACGAACACGGCGTCTTCCAGGCGCACTGCTACAAGTTCGACGAGCACATGTCGACGTTCATCGTCGAATGCGACGAAGCGTCCTGGCGCTCGGCCGGCTTCGACACGATGGACGCCGACCAGACGATCGCCGCCTGCGAGTCGCTCTTCGCCGAGTGGCTCGGCGGCCACGCGCTCGTGAGTAACGCTGCACATCGTGCGTCCTCGCCATGGACGAACTTCGTGCGCGTCAAGAATGCAAAATGGTTTCACGAGAACGTCGTCCTCGTCGGCGACGCCGCACACTCGGCGCACTTCTCCATCGGCTCGGGCACCAAGCTCGCCATGGAGGACGCCATTGCCCTCGCGCGCGCGCTCGCCGGAACCGACGACGTGCCGTGCGCCTTCGAGCGCTATGCCGACGAGCGCGTGACGGAATCGCTGCGCCTGCAGAACGCCGCGCGTAACTCGATGGAGTGGTTCGAGCACGTAAAGCGCTACGTGGGACTGCCCGCCGAGCAGTTCGCATACAGCCTGTTGACCCGCAGCCAGCGTGTGAGCCACGAGAATCTCCGGTTGCGCGACGCATCGTACGTCGCCGGCGTGGAGCGGTGGTTCGCCAGCCGAGCCGCCACGAACGGCGACGAAGTGCCGGCAGACGCGCCGCCGATGTTCGCGCCCTTTCGGCTGCGTGAGATGACGCTCGAGAATCGCATCGTCGTCGCGCCGATGGACATGTACAGCGCCACGGACGGCACGCCGAACGACTTCCATCTC
>JBDSML010000103.1:0-11583 GCA_039915865.1 Gemmatimonadaceae bacterium
CGGAGGAGCGACGTATATGCCGGCGCTCAAGGTTCGCGACTTTACGTTCAGCTCGTTGTCGGACGCGGTGTAGAGGACTTCTCGTCGCGACGGCGCGAGGCGACCGAGGACCTCGCCAGCCACGCGATGGGCGTTCTACAGTATCCAAGCGTTCGCACGGGCCCCGCTGGGCGGTGCGCGGGGCGTCACCTGCGTCGACGGCGATTTCCGGCCGGACGAGCGCCGAGGCTGGCCTTACATTTCGCCTGCTTCCACGAGGACCTGCACTGTGACCGAGTCGGCGGGCATCATCCTCCTGTATTGCATTGCCACGGTCGTCGCGATCGCGTCGCGACGACTGCGCGTGCCGTACACGACATCGTTGCTGATCGCCGGAATCGGGCTCGGCGCGATGCACGTCGCGTCGCTGCCACACCTGACGCGCGACCTGCTGTTCGAGGTATTCCTGCCGGGCCTGCTGTTCGAGGCGGCCTACCATCTCGAAGTGCACGAGCTGCGCGAGAACTCGTGGACCATTTCGTTGATGGCAGTGCCCGGCGTCGCCCTCGCGATTGCCCTGACCGCGGCACTCCTGTATGGCGCAGCGATACTGACCGGCGTGCACCTGGCGTGGCAGACGGTGTTCCTCTTCGGCGGTGTCATCGCAGCGACGGACCCCGTCGCGGTGACCGCCCTGTTCCGGCAACTCGGTGCGCCGCGGCGGCTGCATGTCCTCGTGGAGTCGGAGAGCCTGCTGAACGACGGGACGTCGATCGTGTTCCTGACGCTCATGCTCGCATACTTCGCCGGTGAGTCGACATCGGCGGGCGCAATCGCGATGGACTTCCTGCGGATCGCCGTTGGTGGCGCGGTGATCGGGTTCATCATCGGGTGGGGCGTCTCGCACGTCCGGACGCGAGTGGACGATGCGGCAATCGAGATCACGCTCACGACGATTGCGGCGTACGGATCGTTCATCGTGGCCGAGCAGCTGCATTGCTCCGGCGTCATCGCCACGGTGGCGGCGGGCGTCGCGTGCGGGAATGCGGGTCGCCATCACCCGATGACGGCAAATACGCGTGCCGCGGTGGACAGCTTCTGGGAGTGGCTTGCGTTCGCCCTCAACTCGGGCGTCTTCCTGCTGCTCGGTGCGCAACTGTCGCTCGAGCTCCTGCTGGCGAACTGGTTCCTCATCGTGCTCGCCGCCGTTGCGACGCTGTGTGCGCGGGCGATCGTCGTCGGACTGGTCGGTTCGCTGATCGCGCGTACGAAGGAGCGATTGCCGGCGTCCTGGCTGATGATCATGACCTGGGGCGGACTGCGTGGGGCGCTGTCGCTCGTCCTCGCGTTGGCGCTTCCGGACACGAGCGTGGGCCGCGACCTGATCATCGTCATGACGGCGGGCACAGTGACGCTGTCGCTGATGGGGCAGGGCGCGACGATGCCCGCGCTGCTGCGCCGACTCGGGGTCGGCGGGGCGGAGCAGGAGCACAAGGTCGCAGCGTGACGATGCGCAGTGGGCGTGTGCCCGCGAGTAGATTGCGGCGCACGCTCGCCCACCCTGATGCCTCACGATGATTCTGTCCACCCGAACGACAATCGCGCGCTGCTGCGATCGGAGTGTGCCCTCGCGTGGCTGACAGCGACCTGCCGGAACCGGTTCGGCGCCTCTTGCACCAGCACTTGCCAACGATGGACCACGTGGCATTGCTACTGGCGTTCCGGTCCGACCCGGAATGCCGCGATGTCCTTGGGCTCGTCTCGGCCGCGCGGCTCCAGAGCAACGTGGCGGGCGGCGTGCTTGCCGACCTCACGGCGTCGCACCTCCTGCAGCGCAGCGGGACGGACTATTCGTATGCGCCTGACGCCGGCACGCGCGCGCTCGTCGACGAACTGGCGGAGTTGTACAACTCGAAACCCGTGACACTCGTCCGCGCGATTTACGATAGGCCGGCCAGCGCCGCGCGGTCGTTCGCAGACGCGTTCCGCATCCGGAAGACGGAGGGCTGACGTGGGCATCTTCGTGTATCCCCTGTGCGCGCTGACCAGCCTCCTTTGTGCGGTGATGCTGCTGCGCGGATACCGGCGCTCGCGGGTGCGGCTGTTGCTGTGGAGCGGGCTCTGTTTCGCCTGCTTTGCACTCAACAACGTCATCCTGTTCATCGACCTGCAGGTGCTGCCGGACAGGGATCTTTCGGTGCTGCGGACGCTGCCGTCACTCCTCGGCATGGGGCTTTTGCTGTACGGGCTGGTCTGGGAGTCAGACACGCGATGACCAATCCATCGATCACGCTGTTCCTCTCCGGCGTCCTCGCGGGTTCATACGCGATCGCCGCGCTGTTCTTCCTCAAGTTCTGGCGCCAGACGCGCGACCGGCTGTTCGCGTACTTCAGCGCGGCGTTCATGTTGCTCGTCGTGCAGCGCGTCGTGTTGGGCATGGCGGTGAACGCGCGAGTGGATCCGGCCGTCTACTACCTGGTCCGGCTCACCGCCTTCCTGCTGATTCTCGTCGCCATCGTCGAGAAGAATCGCTCGGAGTCGTGAGCACGTGACGTCGCTGTTGCACAGATTCGCGATCCGCGTCCAGCATGAGGCTGCGAGCGCGATCGGCATCGACGAGAACGGCCGGACCGAGACGGTCGTGGCGATGCTGGCGAACAACGCTCGGCGCGCGCCCGGCTACTGGATCCAGCTCGCGCTCTCGGCCGGCATTGCCACGCTGGGGCTCGTGCTCAACAGCACGGCCGTGGTAATCGGCGCGATGCTCGTCTCGCCGCTGATGGGGCCGATTATCGAGTTGGGGATGGGGTTCGCCGTCGGTTCGCCGCTACTGCTCATGCGTGCGTTCGTGCGGGTGACGCTCAGCATCATCGTGGCGACTGGCTTCTCCGCCCTCATCACCCTTGCGCTCCCATTCCATGAGATGACGGGTGAGATCACTGCGCGCATCGCGCCCACCGCGCTCGATCTGCTCGTCGCGGTGTTCTGCGCGCTCACGGCGGCCTACACCACCGTTCGCCCGGGATCGGACACCACGGCAGCCGCGGCGGGAACGGCAATCGGCATCGCGTTGGTACCGCCGCTGTGCACCGTCGGTTTCGGCCTGGGCACGGGATCGATGGCGGTCGCGCGCGGCTCGGCGCTGCTGTTCACGGCGAATCTCTCAGGCATCCTCGTGTTGTCGGTGCTGAGCTTTCTGCTGATCGGATACAACCAGGTGGATGCGGTCGCCCTGGAGCGTGGATTCGTCGATCACGATGATACGCGTACGGACAAGGTCGCGGCGCGGCTCCAGCGCGGGTTGCACCACATCCTCGGGTCGAAGTTCAGCTTGCCGACGCGGGTCATCGTGCCGACGGTCTTTCTCCTGGCGGTGTTCTTTCCCCTGCGGCAGGCGCTCACCGAGGTGACGTGGGAGGTGCGCGCGCGCGCTGCCGTGCGGCGGATCGTGTCCGACATCAGCCCCACCTCCGTCCAGACGCAGCTCTCGATTGAGCGGCGCTCGCTGTCGCTGCGCGTGCTGATCGTCGGCACGACGAAGCGGGCGGTGGCCGTCGAGGATTCCCTCATCGGCCTGATCCGCCGTGCCACCGGCGTGACACCGTCGGTGACCGTGGTGGCCCTGCCCAATGCGCGCGCGTTGCTCGCCATTGCCACGACCGACGCGCAGGCGCCTCGCAAGGCCACGCCCGCACAGGCGCTCGCGGACCTCCGCGGCAACGTGTCGGCCGCTCTGGTCGCGGCGTGGCCGCCCGCTGCCGGCACACCGCTCGGCTGGAACCTGGAGATGTCGGCGGACGATACGGCCCGTGTGACGCTGCGCTACCTTGGCCCGCCGCTCGGACCATCCGGCGACGAGCTGCTCACGCGCGCGCTCGGGGCGCGACTGAACTCTCCGGTGGTGGCCCACACGATACCCGTGCCGTCGTCCGTCTTTGCCGCCGCGCCGCGCCGCGAAAGCACGTGGATCGACTCGACGCTGGTGCTGCTGCGGGAGGTCGCGCTGACGGACAGCGCGGTTGCTTGCGTGCGGGGCCCGATCGCGAACAGTCGTCGCCTGACGACGGCCCAGAAGGCGATCGCCACGCGGCTGCTCACCTCGGCATTCGGCCAGACGGGACGGCTCACCGTCAGCGACGCGACGCGGTGGGACGTCCGCATCTCGACGACCCCGTGTGCGGCAGCGCCGCCGCGGTCCGACGCGGCGCCTGCCCGCCCTCCCCGGTAACCGTCGCGGTCACCGCCATGAGAGCGGACGGCGTCAGAGAATCACGCGCACGCCGCCGAGGTCCTCGATGCGATGCGGAAAGCGGTCGCTCGGTGTCCCGATGAACATGAGGTTCTTCGGGATGGCAAGGTGGCGTGACAGCTGTTCGATGATCTGCGGGCCGAACGCGCCCTTCACCGCGAGAAAGTCGATCCGCAGGGGCGGATAGAGACGATCGAGTGTCGCGAGTTGACTCGCGAGGTCGGGCGGGATATCCGATGCCTCGCCGTACACGTACACCACCTTCATGCGCGTCGTCTGTTCATTCTCGAGCACGTACAGCGCCGCACGGTTCAAGACATCGAGCGCATCGCCGCGCGTGAAATACACCACGCCGATCGAGCCAATCTCCTCCATCTTCCGCACGACTGCGCCGCGGAGCCGGCGATTCAGCAGCGGCGCTGATTCCACGATCGACTGCAACACCGACAGCGAGAGCTTGAGGATGCTCAGTCGCATCAGCATCGTGCCCACCACGGCAAGCGCGATTCCGTAATAGATCGCGAAGACGGCAACATCCTGTGGCGCGAGGAGCAGGTTGCCGACGAGCGCAGTGAGGACACCCAAAAGCGCGAGCCACACCGTCGGCCAGGTCGCCCGAATCTCGCGCGGCAGCTGCTGCCGCTTGCTCTTCAACATCATGTTGCCGACGGCGAAGAGTGCCATCACGCTGAGGAAGGCCAGCGTGTACACACCGGCGAGCAGGCTGATGCTGCCGTGTGTGATGACGAGGATGGACGTGCAGACGACGAAGAAGCCGAGGATGATCCAGTGGTTCGTTTCTCGCCACCGGTTCTCGGCGAGCAGCACCTGCGGCAAGCACCTGTCGAGACTCATGCGACGAACGAGACCCGTGACCCCCACATAGCTGGTGAGCACCGCGCCGGAGAGCACGAGCACGGCGTCGATGCTGATCCACGTGCCGAACGCATGGCCAGCGGAGAGGTTGCCCATCGTGGCGAGGAGGTCGGGCGGCACTTTGCGGATGCTCGCAAGCGGCAGCAGGCCGAGGGAGAGGAGGCTGATCCACGGATTGATCACCGCGACGGCGAGCCACATGTTGCGCAGCGTCTTCGGGAAGACGCCCGGCTGCTGCTCCTCGATGAAGTTCGCCGAGCTCTCGAAGCCGCTGATGCCGAGCATGGCTGCCGCGAAGCCGAAGAACAGTGCGTGCATCACGCCGCGCGGCTCGGGCACCGCCCAGTTCTGCGCGAGGAGCGATGGCTCACGCGCGACGGCGATGGTGCCGGCCACGGCGAGCACCACGAGCGTGACGATGTGCAGCACGAAGATGATCAGCGCGATGACGGCCGACTCCGACACGCCGAGGATGTTGAGCAGCGCAAACACCCCGAGCAGGCCGACGGTGGCGGTGAAGACATCGAGATGCGGCAGCAGGTTGCTCGCGTAGTGCATCGCTTCCGTCGCACTGATCACGGCGGTCGCGACATACGAGAGCAATGTGAGGCACGCCGCTCCCGCTGCGATGCGTTTGCTTGTGGTATTCAGCAGGAGTGTGTACGTGCCGCCGTTGAGGGGCAGGGCACTGCCCACCTCGGAATACACACGACGGTAGAGGTACAGCACGACGCTGACGAAGATGAGGACGATGGGCGCGAGCACACCGGCTTGCGCGGCACACAGGGCCGAGACGTACAGCACGCTCGACGTGATGTCGTTGCCGCAGATCGCCGTGGCCCTCCACATGCCGAGCATGTGCTTCCTCGGCTGATCGAGGTGCGTAACGCTCGTCGCGAGTGGAAGATCAGTCAGGCGCTCGGCGCGTCCCCAGCCGGCGAACTCCCACGAAGCCTGCGTGCTCCCGTCGGGGAGACGCCGCGACTCCTCAGCCATCACCCCGTGCCGGCGATTCGGCGCGCTCGATGGTCACGCGATGTCCAGGCACTCGATAGTCTGCCGCGCGATGCGCGACGGGAATCGTGATCTCGTTGCCATCGCGGAGGGTCGCATAGTGCGGCGACATGATCTCCACGCCGGCCGCGTTGAACCCGTCCTGGATGTTCTGGTGCAGCCGGCTGTAGGTGCCCGCCATCTGGTCGGCGCGGTCAGTATAGGCGTTGAGCTCGTACGTCACATAGAAGTCGTCCAGACTTGTCTGGAGGACGAAAGGCGGTGGGTCGGTTCGGATGTCTTCCGTGGCGCGTGCCGCATCGATGAGCAGCGCGTGCACCTGCCGCCATGGCGCGTCGTAGCCGATGGTCACGGCGGTGTGCAGGATCAAGCCCTGCGTTTCCGCGTGCGTGCTGTAGTTCACGACCTGGCTCCCGAGGACGGCGCCGTTGGGAATGGTGACGGCGACATTCTTGATCGTCCGGAGGCGCGTGACGAGCAGCGTCTTCTCCACGACGTCGCCCACCGTGTCTCCGATCCTTACCCGGTCGCCGAGGCGGAACGCGTTGGTGTATGTGAGCACGACGCCCGCGACGACGTTGCCGATCGCGGCGGACGAGCCCAGCGAGAAGAAGACGCCGAGAAAGATGGAGACACCCTTGAACGCGTCCGATCCGGCACCGGGCAGGAACGGATAGAGCGCCATGGCCGCGAACGCGAGCACCATCACGCGGGCAATCTTGTAGCTCGGATCCGCCCAGTCGCGATGGAAGCCTTCCACCTTGATGGCGCCGGATCCCATGGCCTCGAACATCGAGCGAACGAACTTCAGGACGAAACGCGCGATGACGACGCCCGCCGCGAGGTAGAAGATGTTGGGCAGGTAGGCCACGAACGCCGCCCACGCCGCGGCGAATGGCGTGAGGGCGTACGCGACGATCCGGCCCGAGAGTGAGCTCGTCCACGGGAAGAAGCTCAGCACGAGCGGCACGTACACGTAGAACAGGAGCAGCGTGAGGACGAGCCGTGTCAGGCGCGCCGCGCCGAGCAGCAGCTGCGACAGCCGGCCAGCCGACAGCAGCTCGAACTCCTGAATGCGGAGCGCAGGGAGGCGCACGCGCTCGAGGCCGTGAATGCGGCGGTAGATGCGCGCAAAGCCCCACCGCGCGATGAGGAGGAGCACGACGAGCGCCGCCGTCGCTGCCAGCGCGAGGCCGGTGTCGATGAGGAGCGCGCGCGTGCCCTCGCGGGCGCTGAGCGCCACGAGCGTGCTGTCGATGCGGCGTGCGTATTGGCGCGCGACTACCGTGCGCGGCTGGCCGAGTGGCGTCGCGTCGGCGTCGAGGACGGTCATCAGCATCTTGTCTCGCACTGCGAGTTCGCTGTCCGACTCGTGGTCGGTGACCGTGATGGGCACGCGATCGCGACCGACGAGGCCGAGCGCGGCCCGCAGGCGCACCGCCACTGCCGCCGCCCGGGCCTCCGCAGAGAATGCGCCGAGGCGCGCGTAGAGGCGAAACAGCGTGTCGTCGGCAATCACGACGGGACTGCCAGCGGCGGCGGGCGCAACGACCGGCGGCACAGGTGGCGTGGATGGTCGCGTGGTGCCCTGAGCCGCGCCCGGCGCGGCGACACCCGCAACCAGCGCGAGACCCGCAAGCAGGCGCGTTGCGACATCGATGCGACGATTGGTCATGAGCTGACCGGCGAGCGTGAGTGGGTTGACTACGACGTCACGCAAGTTGCGTCACGGTCGCGCTCGACGGAATCAGGGGACGTGTTTCGGCGCCGCCGTCTCGTCGTTCGCCGTTGCGTGCCCGATCGCCCGTGCCACGCCAGCGGGGCTTGGGGGCGTCGATCTTCCCCTGGGCCAGCCCTCGCGCTGCCGCCCGCGATCGCCGTCCGAATCCTCTGTCTGGTCGTGCCAGAGAATCTGGTGTGTCGGAAACGGGAGGTCGATGCCGGCCGCCGTGAGCTGCTGCTTGCACTGCGTCAGCACCTTGTCGCGCGATACCAACAGGTCGCCGATGCGCGAACTGCTCCACCACCGCGCACGCAGCACCACGGTGGAATCGGCGAGCGCGACGACGATCACGTCGGCCTTCGGGTCGGGCAGCACGCCAGCGATCGACTCCAGCACGCCGAGGACGATGGCGCGCGCCGTCTCGACGTCGTCGCCGTATCCGATGCCGATGTCGTGCTCCATCCGGCGCGTCGCGAACGCGGTGTTCACCGTGACGGTATTCGTGAACAGGTCGGAGTTGGGAATGATCACGCGCCGGCCGTCGTAGGTCTTGAGGTAGGTGGCGCGCGTCAGGATCTCGTCGACGGTGCCCTCGTGCTCGCCCATGCGGATCTGGTCGCCCACGCGGAAGGGCCGTCCGACGAGGATCAGAACACCGGCGACGAAATTCTGGAAGATGTCCTTGAACGCGAATCCCAGCGCGAGGCCGCCGATACCGAGCGTGCTCACCAGGTTGGCGATGGTGAAGGCGGGGAACGCAGCCGTGATGGACACCAGTAGCCCGACGATGATCACCGCCGCCTGCACGATGCGCCCCACTGCCATCTCGAGCGTGCGCGTCTCGCCGTGACGCTGTGCGACGCGCCGAATCACCGTCCGGATCGCCTTCGCGACCACGATGAACAGCAGCATGAGGATCGTCGCGAGCAGCAATCTCGGCAGCAATGCGAGGAAGCTCGTGGCCAGTCCGCTGACAGTGCTGGCGATGACGCCGAGGTCGATGTTCATGCGCGCACACGGTGGAATGAGACGGCTCGTGCAGAAGGTCGCCCGATGCGCCGAGCTGGCGTATCGAGCGTGGTCACTGCGCGAGCAGTGCGAACACGTGCACCAGCGCCTGATCGCCCGGCGACCTGCCCGCCGCGCACGTCGGCGGGCGCGTTGCCCACAGATTCGTCGCCTCGGCGATGATCGCGTTGCCCGCGGTCTCTTCGGCGTCGGGCCGCACATGCGCGGCGAGGTGCGACCGTATGAGCAGGCTGCGGGCCGAATCGGCCGGCAGCGACACCGAGACGCGGCATCCCTGCAGCACGGCGACCGTGCGCGCAAGCAGCGCGCGCGCGCGCACGAGCCGACGATGCGCACCGAGGCCGCGCTCCTCGGGGTTCATCGCGCGGCTCGAGTCCGCTTCGATCAGGAGTGCGGCGGTGTGCTCGTCGTTGGGCGCGAGACGATGTGCCTCGTCGAGATCGCGAAGCGCGTCGCGGAAGTTGCCGAGCGCCAGCGACGCCTCGCCACTGCCGGCGTAGGCAACGGCGTCGCGCCGGTTCGCGGCGATGAGCGATCGATAGACCGCAAGCGCACGATTCGGCGCCTTCGCGCGAAGGAAGTTGCGTGCGAGGTCGTGCCGAAAGGCCACGCTGTCCCTGTACACGTCCTCGAGCGGCAGCAGCTCCGCCAGCAGCTCACGCGATTCGCGGCGCTGCGCCAGCAGGGCGATCAACTCGAGTCGCGCGCGCATCCGCAATGCGGCCGTGTCGCCGCGCCACCGCCCGTAGACGGCCCGATGATAGTACGACTTCGCCGACTCGGGATCACCGATGCGCACCAGCGTGCGCGCCATCGCGATATTCACCGCACCATCCGTCTCGGCGCGGGCGAGGAGTCTCGTGAGCGTCGTTCGCGCCTCGTCGGCGCGATTGTCGGCGAGCATTGCCTCCGCCAGCGCGAGCTCGTAATCGTGATTGGTGCGCTCCATGGAGACAGCGCTCGCGAAGCGGTCCGCCGCTTCCGCGGGATTGCCGTTGTTGAGCAGCGCGGCGCCTTCGGCGTAGAGGTCTGCCGCATTCGACCGCTGTTCGCGATCGTCGAGGCGCGCGAGCGCGACGTCCAGCACGAACATCCCCACCATGCTCGCGAGGACGATCAGGAAGGTGGTGACGAACCGCCACGTGGGTGCCGTCGAGACGGTCCGCGGCGCGGCGGGCGTCACATCAGCCATTGCGTGCCAGCTCCTCGTCGGGCAGGTCGCTCATGTCGCCGACGCCGTACGAGGTGAGGATGTCCTCGAGCGTCACGATACCGACGAGCATCCGGATGTCCGCGCGACTCACCACGGGCAGCACGTTATGGCGCGTTTCTCCCATCCGCACGAGCGCCTGGCCGAGCGGTTGATCCGAATGCACGTGTGCGACGTCGTCTTCGGTGTCGCCAGCAGGGTCTGCCGCCGCGACCACACGCAGCAGTTCGCCGATCGTCTGCGCCTCCCGACCGGCGGCCAGCGCCATCGCGAGGTCGGACTCGCGCACCATACCGATCAGTCCGCGCGCATCGGTTACCGGCCACGAGCTGAGCGACCCCGCCGCCACGATCTGCGCTGCGGCCGCGACGTCGAGCGCCGAGTCGATCGGCGTCGGGGCAGTGCGCTGCGCGACGTTCACCCCGAGCCGTCGTGTGTGCGTGCGGAATGCACCGGTCGGCAGGTGAATGCCGTCCTGATGCGCCAGCGCCTCGTAGATGGGCTCCTTCTGAAAGCGCTGCGAGATATAGAACGCGATGAGGTTCGCGATCATCAATGGCACGATGATCGTGTAGTCGCGCGTGACCTCGAAGATCATGATGACGGACGTCAGCGGCGTGCGGACGATGCCCGCGAACGCGACGCCCATGCCGACGAGCGCGTAGGCGCCCGCGCCTGCCGTGACATCGGGGAACGCAGCATGTGCGACATGACCGACCGCCGCGCCGACCATCGCGCCGATGAACATGCTCGGCCCGAAAATACCGCCGGCGTTACCCGACGCGTAGCAGATGGCGGTCGCGAACATCTTGAGCGCGGCGATCACCACGACGAACCGGAAGACCACATCGCCGCTCAGCACGCGGTCCACCTGATCGTAGCCGACGCCGAGCACCTGCGGAACGACGAAGCCGAGCAGGCCGACAGCGAGTCCGCCGGCCATGGGCTGGATCCAGCGAGTGTGCTGCGGCAACGCGAGAAAGAATCGTCGCATGCGCAGCAGCATCTTCACGAAGCCCACCGACACGAGCCCGCCGACGAGGCCGAGCACGACGTAGATCAGCAATTCGCCCTGGCTGACCAGATGGTACTCCGGCACATGGAATAGCGGCTCGTCGCCGAGCAGCAGGTGGAGCACCATCCACGAGGTAGTGGAACTCAGCACGACTGAGCCGAGGATCGGCGCGTGCAGGTCGCCCATGATCTCTTCGAGCGAGCAGAGGACGGCGGCGATCGGCGTGTTGAAGGCCGCCGCCAGCGCGGCCGACGCCCCGACCGGAATGAGCCACTTCACTTGCGCGTTGCTGAGGCCCAGCCGACGTCCGATCACGGAGGCGATTCCCGCGCCGATGTGCACCGAAGGGCCCTCGCGCCCGAGCGCGATTCCGCTCGCGAGCGAGGTCGCGCAGCAGACGAACTTCCCGAACACGGTGCGGAACGCGATGCGGCCGTCGTGGATGAAGATCGCCGCCCGCGTCTGCGGAATTCCGCTGCCACGCGCGT